>JAEEHY010000197.1 GCA_016281085.1 Lachnospiraceae bacterium | reverse complement strand
TGGTCACTGACATCTATGCCTGTGCAGTCTATAGAGCTCTTAAAATGGGGATTTGAATTTACCTCACAGATATATGGTCCATCCTCTCCAAAGAGTACATCAACGCCAGCGAAATCCAGATTTAAGGCCTCGCAGGCCCTGACAGCAATCTCCCTCTGGGCATTGTCAGGGTCGTACTGCTTCATGCTCCCCCCGTTTGAGATATTGGAGCGGAAGTCATTCTTCTCGCTGTATCTCATCATGGTTGATACGACCTCGCCGCCCACCACGTTTATCCTGAGGTCCTTTCCATAGCTGCTCCCTATCAGCTCCTGCATCAGGAAGCCCTTATGATCCAGACCGGAAACTACAGACCGCAGCTCATCCATATCGTGCGCCAGATAAACCTGATGCCCGAAGGAGCCGTATAATTCCTTGACGACCATGGGAAAACCAAGGAACGATGCTGCCTCTTCGGCAAAACCCCAGTCATTGTAGCCCGATCCCTCAAAGGTCAGGGGAGCGATCACGGTCTTCGGCATCCTTATCTGCCTCTTTCCAAGCCTCAGATAGGTCTGCGCCTTATTGTCGCAGTCCGCTATAGCCTCAGACTTATTAAACACCTTATGCCCCAGGTCTTCCAGCATCCTGGCAAGGATAGTGTCTTTATCCCAGAAAAGCACGAAATCACAGCTTAAGCTCATAAGCTGCTCGTAGTTATGCATCAGATCCCCTGATCTTATCACAGAGATCCCCACATCATTACGAGCTCCGCTTTCAAGAAAAAAACGGACCATTTCTTCCGTTTTTTTCCCTCGTAAAAAGCTGTTTATGACAAGTATCCCGTTTAAACTGTTCACTGTGTTTCTTTTGTTCGATCCCATATCCTATCAACCAGTCGTACACGGCGATAAGAATTTCGAAAATCACTTAAACTGGTGAAAATGCTTTAAACCCTTGTAAAGTCGGCAATCTTCAATCGTAAAAATGATAAAAATACTGAAAACCATTTGTTGTCAAACTGCCATCTCTTCTCCCTTCTTCAATATTTGAATCCGGGAGAGTGTACGGTCATGCTTTCTTTGCTTTTTTCTTCATAAGGAGATCAAAGCCTTCCAGCATGGTCTCTGTGATCGTCTGCTCGGTAGCTTCATTGTACCTAATGAGCTTTTCATAGTCAGGTCCCGACATACGAACTGTAACCTTATACATCTTCGGATTTTCTGCCGGGGGTCTTCCCATCTTAGCCATAATATACCTCCACTTCCGATGATATAACTATACTTTATGTCGGACTTAAGTGCAAGTATATTTTGAGCAATGATGCCTTCATTTTTTTATTGTACAACCGATCAATACGGTTCCACTTGTAACCGGCTCATATTTTCCTTTCTTAAGGATCCATGCGCCCGTATCCGAAGCAAGCGATATATTCCTAAGCGTCAGATTTCCTGTCAAAGTTACATTCCTGCTGTTAAAAGTGAGCCTGTGACCACCGCCGTTTATTGTAAGATCTGTATACCTTCCCTTGGCTGGCAGCTTAAGTGTTCCCGGAACATCAACATCCGCAAGGAGCGTTACCACTGCCTCACCGGACGGCTTCATACGGTTAATGTCATTGATCATATCCTGCCACTCGCAATAGGTATTCCCGTTATACTTAATGGTGAAGGCACGAAGGTAAGCCCTGTCACCCTTACTGTACAGAGCGTATTCATATTTCCCGTTCACGGAATCCCCTGTAAGTTCCCTGACATCAAATACCTTATTAAGATTGGCTGCTTTTGTTTTGAAGATCATCCGGTATTCAAGCGCTTCATCGGAAACAAGCCGGATGGATCCCGAATTATCCTTACCCAGCACGACAGGCTTAAATCCATTATACAGACCGATGGTACCACTACCGGATATTCCCTTACTTATCGTCACGGAAGCACCCTTTACAACATTCAGAAGAGCATTACCTGAAAGGTTAAGGTAATTAACCTTAAGTGTCTTCGCCGGTGCCAGAACACCCTTATTATCAACCCGTTTAAAGCCTGTTATGGTCGTTGCTCCCACTTCACCTTCCGTGGTAAGTACTGTCTTACTGCTTCCCTTTACGGTAAGGTTTAAGGCTATCACATCCTTAAGCAACAGACTGTCCTTTGCCGCATTTACGGATGATCTATCACAATTAAACATCACATTATCAAGTGTCAGGTTGCCCTTACTTCCGTTGACCGAAGCCGTTTTTCCTGTTAAGTTCACTTTTCCGAGCATGATACCGCCCGCTGCGGCTGTGAGGGAAATATTCTGTGCTTTTCCCTTCGTTTCTGCCTTAATGGTTATATCCTCAAGCAGAAGCGACTGCTTATCCTTCGGTGTGACCGCTGCATTTTTGCTAAAGGTCAGGGTGTGTCCCATACCGTCAATCACGATGGCGGCATCACCGGATTTCGGAAAGTCAAGCTTATTTAAGGTGACATCGTTACCAAGTGCGATATATGCAGTCTCCGAACTCTTCGCCCCTGATACGGCTTTTGTAAGCGAATCCGCATCCGTGACCGTTAAATAGCCATCCTTAACGGTCCGCTGCCATATGGCCTTATAGGTCACATCCTCGCCGGACATTTCATCCGGCATCTCATCCGACTCACCATCCCCACCGGCCTCATCACTGATAAGATCCCAGCCCACAAAAGTATATCCCTCCCTGGTTTCGGGAAAATCAACCTCTTCTCCCCCCGAGAGCTCCAGCTTCGATCTGTGGTAAGCCACAACTCCGTCCGGGATCTCATCCTCATCTATCGTACTACCTTCCTCTTTTGTTATGTTATGAAGTATCGTTCCGTCACTGTCAAGGAAAGTCATGGTAAAGCATTCCTGCGGATCCTTAACACGGAAAGTGCACCATTCCGTGTAAGTACTTCCGCCTTCGCTATCCTCAACCTTACATCTGATATTATATGTTCCCGGTCTGGTAAACTTTAAGCCTCCTCCGGTTTCAAGCTCTATCCCGTCCTCCGGAAGCTCATATGACTGAAAAATAAGATCATAATCGGTAACGTATTGTCCCTCTTTCAGACTGTAAACAGCAAACCAGTCAAACAGTTCTGTTTGAGCCTTATAGTTTTTACCGACTTCCGCTACTATACCCTTAGGCTTGCAGTTAATGTCAAGTTCCCGGCTGTTGCTTTGATCATTGATCTTTACCTCAACCCAATCGGAGTATATAAGCTTGCCAGCCGGATCTTCTGCAATTACTGCCAGTCTGAAGCTGCCGGTTTTTGTAAAGATCGCGTAGCGGTCATCATACAGATGCCCTCCGTTTTCAAGGCTGCTTAAATCCATCTCCCATTGGTATTTGGTGATATTACTTACTGCTTTCCCGTTCGCATCCTTAAATGTGACCTTTAGCTGTTCATTAAGATCATATTTCTGACGGATCTCAAAAGACCCATTATTTGTAACAGTCACTGTGTAACCTGATCTGTCTTTTTCATAAACCTCTGCGGCATTCCCCGGCATTTTTTCACGGCCCACTTTGGTAAATCCCATAAATGCAGAGCCTGAGGGAATGGCATATACATAATTGTGTGTTGTCCAGTGTTTACGTTTATCGGTTTTGCTCTTATATTCTGTATCCAGCCCGCCTTCTGATTTCTTTATGGTCTGGGTTTGTACACTTAAGGTACACACCGGTCTTTCTGTTTTCGGATCCCCGATCATGTTCATATAGAAGGTCTCAAAACCGTACTCGCACCCCCAGTACCTGTTCTGCGAAAAGCTGACCGGTGTTGTTTTCAGTTTACTTGTGGCAAAAAAAGAATTTTTTCCATACCTGGCTATATCAAACCCATTGTTTTTGAGATAATCATAAAACGAAATACGCGATGACCGGCGCTGAAGATGATCATATATATCCTTTACATAGGCAGGTTCAAGTATTGTCCCGCCGCTTACAAAAGAATTCTGCTTTCTGTAATACTGAGTATAGTGCGAATTTAAGTACCACTGGGACTTCATCTCATAAATATCCAGAACCCCGTGATCACTTATATTAACCCTTTTTCTTCCCGTTGCGGAGTCTTTGCTCTGCGCAAGCTTATTTGAGACTGCTATCTCTGTCTTGCCTCCGTCTATAAAAATAAACCGTTCATGCTGGCACTTGTATTTAAAAACAGAATACAGACTTATGATACTTTCGGAATCCCCGGCATCCAGAAGCTCCTTATTGATGTCATCCATCTCCATCTTGACAAGGCTGGTACGTGTTTTGCACTGAAGATACTTCTTATACTCGGCATCTCCAAGTGCCCTGGCCTCCTCATCCGTCATCCGGGACACTGTAAGATGAGCGGTTAAGCATTGGGACAGTACGGTATAGGCATAGAAATACTCATCCACCACACGCTCTATGTAAGGATCAATGCTGTCATACGCCTCTCCGCTGAACATATGATCAAGTTTTGCATTGTCATAAAGCACCTGATACAGGTTCCTTCCGCCGGTATCACGATAGGTCTGTCCGGCCACCAGATCTCCCACATTGTTGAATCTGTAAAGGGCATTATTGGTCTCATCCCAGTTCTTATCATTTCCGATAAGGGAAGCGATCTCTATCGCCTTGACCTTATCACTCATTGTTGTATCACTGTTGATGATATCTATCTGGCTTGCGATTCCATCCTTATCGTTGATCTGGGCATGCAGGGTATCAAGCTCCGAACCTACTCCGTTTATGAACACATCATTCTTTATCTTGTTAAGTGCCGTATCTATCTCATCCGACATTTTCTTATCAAGTTCATCAAGTCTCGCCTCTGCTTCGCTTCGAAACTGCTCCAGATCCTTATTTAAATAGTTGATCCCATTGCTTACTTCATCAATCTTTTTATATACATCCTCATTGGTCGGACCGCTGTCCATAAGGCCACCGATCATATTCAGAAAAGGAAATAATGCCCTTCCGTAGGGAACAAACTCACCAACAGCCGCCACACCCGTCTGCCAGGCAACCTTACCGGCCGAGATAAAGCTAAGCTCCTCTCCGTCAGCCGGCAGATACTCCATATCAGGCAGAACAATATCCAAGTCTTCTTCCGGCTCATCATCTTCAGGCTTCATGCCATCTTCAGGTGCATCAACATCAGTTAGTACATTAGCATCCGTCAGCACATCAACATCCGTCAGCACAATTCCTTCTCTCTCCCCTGATCCATCATAGCCGGTCTCATCTTCAGACAGAATTATATCCTCAGATATGACCTCATCGCCGGACACCGGAATCATGCCGGTCATTTCCTCTGCAGACAACACTTCACTCTCCGCAGCATAGACCTTAACCGCTCCCATGCAGCCGGAACCCACCTCGCCTGTCAAAAAAGCAGTCGTCAGTATTATCGCAATTAATCTTCCTCCTGTTGAATAGGTCTTCATTTTCTTCTCCTTCTATCTATGTGTGATCTCCGCAGCTACTATACCCTCTACGGTATCAATGATCCTCACTTCACATGACATCCTGCGAGTGTGGAACCGTCATTTTCAAATTCATATCTACCCTTTTTCAGAGTCCATGTACCCTTTTTCGATCTTATGTTTACAGCTCTAAGTGTCAACCCTCCGGTAAGTGTAACCGTCCCTGCATTAAATACAAGAGCATTACCTCCTCCGTTTATTGTAAGGTGCGTACATTTTCCCTTGGTCGGGAGCTTAAGCGCACCTGAGATGCTGACATCGGAAAGCAGTGTGATCACACTTTCTCCTGCAGGATTTGTCTTAGAAATATCGGTAATTACATCCGCCCATTCGCAGTAGGTCTTTAAGCCGCACTTTATTGTGAAGGCACGAAGACAGGCCTTGCCGCTTTTACAATACAGGCGGTATTCGTATTTACCGTTCACAGGCTTAGGTGATATCCCCCGTACATCAAATACCGTATTCAGGTTTGTTGCTTTACTGTTAAAAATAATCTTGTGTTCCAGGGATTCACCGGATTTAAGAGTAATAGCTCCTGAATTATTCATGCCGAGAGTAAGAGGCTTAAATCCATTCTCCAGCTCTATGGTCCCGGTTCCGGATATACCCTTATTTGCAGTTATCGATACCCCCTTCGGCACACGAAGATATGAAGTCGGGGACAGATCAATATAATTAGCCTTCATATTTTTCCCGGGAGCAAAGAAGCCCTTTATTTCCACACTGCCAAATCCCGTAACTGCCGCTGCCGCAACCTCATTCTCCATTGTAAGTACCCTCGCTGAAGAACCCGCGACGGTAAGCCTGTCAGATATAACATCTCTAAGACACAGATTGCCCTTTGTCGCCGTAATTTTCGCATTCTTACCGATCAAAGTGATATTATCAAGCTTAAGCCCGCCTGATGCCGCGCTAAAGGTAATATTCTGCAGCTTTCCACTTTTTTCCGCCTTCACGGTCATATCTTCAAGGGTCAGTGACTGCCCTCCCTTAGGCGCTAATGCTGCATTTCCTCTAAAGGTCAGGATATGACCCACTCCGTCGATCACTATATCTCCCTTACCGGACTTTGGGAAAGTCAGCTTCGCCACACTAATATCATTTCCAAGCGCAATACGGGTCGTTTCGGATGAGGATGCCTCTGCTACCGCCTTCTTAAGGGAAGCTTCATCAAGAACCGTTGTATATCCATCCTTTACGGTTCTTGTCCACACTGCTGTATATGTTCTGTTATTTCCGGTCATTTTCCCGGGCAGATCATCTTCGTCGCTGTTCAGGCGATCCCATGATACAAAGCTGTAGCCATTCTTTATGGGAGTACTGTCTGTATCGATCGCTGTACCCTCCTTCTTTGTTATCCTGTAAAGTTCACTTCCATCGGTATCAAGGAAGGTATATGTGAAGTATTCATTCGGATCGTTAACATCAAGGGTGAACCAGTTGGAATAAGCATAATCACCCTTAGCATCCATAACCTTATAGCGGACCCTGTATTCACCCTGTCTCTTAAAGGTTACTCTTCCGTCATCTTCAAGAAGTATACCGTCTGAAGGAATGTTTGATGATTCCCAGACACCCTCGATATCTGTCAGTATTTCATCATCCGTATCTCCTGTTTTATAAACATCAAGAGGGATCCTTGATGCCAGATCATATTCCACTGCGGGATCCATCGAAAAGCTGTAGGTAGTCCGTCCGTTGCGCTGCCAGATATACAGATCCCTGCTTGCATGATTTTCCCTGCAGGTAAGCTCTGTCCGGTCGGATATAAATTCCACTCCTTCGGGATCCTGTGCTATAAGACGGATACTGCACGTCCCGGGGGCGGTAAACATTATATATGAGCCATCAAAATAAACACAGGACTCACCCGAGAACTGCCAGATGAACTTATCCGGGTCGGGATATTTCTCATCAGCCGTATCAAGCACTCTTGTCACATCATTCTCCGAAACACTGAAGGTGACCGGAATATCCCCAAGCGCGTACTTCTGATACAGCTCATAGCCATCGTCATCAGGCTCTATCAGTGCCATATAATCCGTATGGATAAGCTCATATATCTCCTCGGCGGTCTCAGGCATTTCTTCCCGTTCAATTATCTTAAAACCAAGGTATGAGATATCATTAAGCGTAGCATATGTGTCCTGATCCTCCCCGGTAAATTCACAGGCAACACTCCACGTTTTGCCGCTTCCGTTCTCTCTCGGATCGAACGTATCAAAACCATACTCGCATCCGTTGACCGAAAGCGTTCTATACTGTTTTGTCTTAAGATCACTCACTGCAAAACAAGCATTGTTTCCTGTTATATGTTCATCAACCCTGAAGCCCGAATCCCTAAGATAATCAAGAAAAGATATATCCTCTCCCATATCGTTTACATGATCGCTTAAGTCCTTTACGTGAACGGGATCGAGATTTGTTCCGTCACTGACAAAATCAGACATCGCCTGATAATAGCTTTCTTCGTTATAGTTTCCTTCATGCAGCCTCTTCCCGATCCAGGGATTATCTATCATGGCAAGGTCTGCTGACAGGGCTATTGAACAGCTTCCTCCCCCAATATAAACGCAGGCATCATTTTTCTGCTTATACTTAAAGGATGAATACATGCTTACTATACTGTGTGTATCCTTCGCATCAAGAAGCTGTTTATTGATATTGTCAAGCTCTTGCTTAACAAGACCTGTCGATGTCTTACATTCCAGATAATGCTCATATGTTACTGCATCCAGCTTCTTTGCTTCTTCATCAGTCATAAGCGACACGGCAAGAGAAGCGGACAAACACTGGGACAGTGTCGTATAAGCATAGAAATACTCATACACGACACGGTCTATATAGGGCGATATCTTATTATATGCCTCCCCTGACAGCTTACTGTTAACTGCAGCATTATCATAGAGTACCTGATACAGATTTCTCCCCTTTGTGTCACGGTAGGTCTGCCCTGCCAGCAGGTTCCCGACAAGTTTAAAACGGTATAAGGCATTTTGTGTCTGATTCCACTCACTGTTATTTCCTATAAGGTAAGCTATCTCGATCGCTTTCTCTTCTTCGGTCATGTCAGTATCTCCGTTGATCGTATCGATCTTATGTGCAATACCGTTTCTGCCGCTTACCTGAGTCTGAAGAGTATCCAGTTCTGCGCCGACACCGTTTATAAAAACATCATTGGTGATCTTGTTGAGCGCGTCATCTATCTCCGCATACATATCCCTTTCAAGCTTATCAAGCCCCTTGTTCATCTCGGTGCGAAAGGCGGAAATGCTTTTACTGAGTCCGCTTATCTGTTTGTTGACATCCTTGAGCTTATTTATCAGATCCTGCTGGGAAAGTCCCTCATCGCCAACCCCCAGAAGACCCCCCAGTACATTGAGTGCGGGACCCATTGTCTTACCTCCGGGGACAAGCTCTCCTATCGTAGCCACACCCGTCTGCCACATCACATTCTGATCCGTTGCACCGTCTGCGGTCAGTATGTCGATATCTTCTGCTTCATCGGTAAGCTCAGGCTCTTCTGTCAGCAGATCATCATTTGTGACAGGTTCATCTGAAGCTACACTTTCCTCTGTGACCTCACTTCCCTCTGTGACTTCACTTTCCTCTGCGACTTCACTTTCCTCTGCGACTTCATTTTCCTCTGCGATCAGGGATTCCGGCGCAACAAGATCATCCGTCACGATCAAATCAGGCTCTGCCGCATATACATTTACATAAGTCCCCATAAATACCCGGGAGAGTTCACCTGCTATCAAAGCAGCAGCTAGCGTAGCTGTAAGAAACCTTCCTGTCTTTGTCATTATTCTTCTCCTCTATGCAAACAATCTCACTTTCGCGCAAATAAATCACGGTAATTATATCATCCGGACTTCGAAATGTCACTAATCGCCCCTATTTGTCTACAGCATATCTTTCCCTTTCCTTATATATGAACAACTAACAGTTTCGATTATTTACATACGGTTATTATGTATTTTATGCACGAAAAAAAGACCTTTCGGTCTTCCTTACCCCTACTTTGAACTTGTAGTTCTTTTTCTGTGCCGATACCGCACCATAGTAAACAGGGTTAATCAGCATATCGCCCAATGGTAGGTAGTTACCGTTTAGTTAGTTTTCATGATATACTATAGAATAGTTCGATAATGAAATCAATTGTGATTTTGGTTCTCGTTTTGCGTCTGATGAGTATCTTCAGGTACGGCAAACAGACAGATTGGGGAATCTGTCTACCAGGAAATATTCAGTTGAGATTATTATCGATATTGGAATGAGGTTGCGGTCCTCGCTCTTATATAGCGGGGA
>JAEEHY010000196.1 GCA_016281085.1 Lachnospiraceae bacterium | reverse complement strand
TCATATCAGTTGTATCAGCAGTTTTATTACGGGCACTGCTGACCCCGACGCCTATTCAGTGACGGAACGTCTCGCCCGGTGGAATTCGTCAACAAAATATCTTGTGTATTTTCCTATGTTCCTGTTTACCGTTATCCTGCCCCAGACTGTATCCTGAACTACCAGCATGGCGAGGTTCTTAAGCTGCTCACCAAGCTCCTTTATATCAAAGCAGACCACCCTGTTGTTAAGATCAACGTTGGTATGGTGGTTAAAGTAGTTAAGCGAACCGTGGACATACACCTCAAGTGAAGTCTTAAGATATTTCGCCTCCTTCTCTTCCTGATGCCCAAGCTCGTTGTAGAGATCTTCAAGTATCGGAAGATCCTTTATGTCATGTGAGCTCTTGAACTTCCTGTACAGATTCTGCATGCATCGGTCAAGGATCGACCTCTCATATGCCCCAACCTTTCCGGGACCTAAGATCTGCTCATATATACTCATGATCAGCTGGCACTTGTTTCCTATCGGATCAGAAGTCCAGTCGCAGTCAGGATCTATGTGCAGAGGATTGATATACTCGCTCGAAGCCTGAGATAAATGCACCATCTGGCCTTTAAGCTTTCTTACCAGCGCTCCGTACTCACCCTCCGGATCACATATGAGGATATCGTCCTTAAGCTTCATGAATGTCTGTATCATCATCATTTTTACCGTGAATGATTTGCCACGGCCCGGAACCCCGAGTACAAGGGTGTTCGGATTGGCCAGGGTCTTGACATCCGCCATTATGATATGGCCGGTTATCTTGTTATAGCCCATACATAAAGAGCTTCCAAACTGTAAAAGCTCCTTTATCTTATAGGGCATGAAAACCCCAAGGCTCGTTGTCGTGAGCTGTCTCCTTATCTTTATTCTGTTATTGCCAAGAGGCAGGCTTGTAAAGAAGCCGTCCTCCTGCTGGTGTTCAAGCTTAATAAGTTCACAGGTCTGTGATGTCGCTATGGAACGGGCAGCGTTATAAGCTTTTTCAAGCGCCTGTATGGAATCAGCCATCTGTACCATGGTGATCGTTACCATGAACATCTTCTCATCGTTCTGAGAGACATCATCCATAAGCTTCTCTGCTGCTTCCACATCCCTTCTAAGCTGCGGTGATATGTTCTCCATGCCGTAGCCCTGCCTTGCAGCATCCTTCTGCTCATCAATGACCATCTTCTGAAGGTTTGAAACCAGCGTCTTTACAGACTTAAGCGCCTTCTCCTGGGAGATGGGTTCAAAGTGGAAGCTGACCGTTATCTCAGAATCAAGGTCAAGGAACTGACAGAGCATTCTGTCCGAGATCTGTGATGCCGTAAGCTTAAGATAGCTGACACATCCATACCGGCTTCCGATCATGAAACGGTCGCTCCTCTTGCCGAACTCAAAGGCATGATTGGTAAGCTGCTCCTTCTCGGATACGCCTCCGTTCTTTGCCGCATCCCAGTTAAAGATGAACTTCTCCCCGTGATAAGGATTTAGCATCAAAAATAGTACCGACAGCCTTTCATAGCCATCAAGTACTCTTGCCGTAACTCCCATCTTTTCAAGGAACTCACTCTGGATCCTCGCCGTGATCTCATCCACCTTGCTCTTTACCTTGTAATAAGGCTCGTTTAAGGTAATTAAGAAATAACGTGATTTTGCAATTCCCTTGTTACCGGTCTTAAGGATCTTCTTCTGAAAATCATTAAGCTCCCTTACTATCTGTTCGTTCTCAGGTTCGTTGGCCGTCATCCTGAGCTTCTTGGCAAGCTCCGTCGCATCCGCCTTCCTGTTAAAGAAGACCATCTGGAACTTGGCTTCCAGATCGAGCGAATTAAGGAACATGCACCATTCTGACCACATATCCTTCTGTTCATACTCATCCGCCTGGATATAATTCTTATCCGAGAACTCCATCATCACAGAATACCGGTTGCCGCCAAGATGCATGATCCCTGACTCTTCCATCGACTTAAAGGGTATGCTCTCAGCTGCTGTTCTCGGCGCTCTCTTGCCTTCGCTCTGGGCTTTATGCATCGACCGGGCGTATTCCCTTAACATCTCTGTACTCAGCTTATCATTGGGGCCTATGACTTTCCGTCCCTGGCTGTTCCTCTTAAAGCTGCTCTTATCTTCCTTATCCTTTTTCTTAAACACGTCCCTTATGCTCATCAAGTGACTCTCCACCTCCCCTTATCTTTTTAATCCTTGTGATCAGTGATTTTTCCTGCGCCTCTTTATTAAGTCTCTCCTGCTCTTTGATATAGTCGCTTACCTGCATGCAGCTGTATAACAGGGGCTCATTAGCCACCGGCCTTATCTGCGGGCGGATGTAACGCTCGGTTATGATGTGCTTAACCGTTTCCTCCAGAAACTCACCGTCCTTTTCATACAGGGCGAATGCAAAGAAAGGCAGCATCACCGTGATCATCGCAACTCCGGCGATATCCACACTCACTACCTTCTTAAGCAGGATGTAAGTCGGGATCCCGACTGCCGCACCCAGTAAAAAGAAGATGATCTGCCGCTTCGTCAGCCCAAAGACTATCTTGTTCTTTACCTTGGAAAAATCCTTTTGTATCGGAATATAAAACATTTCCCTCTTTCTTTCCTTTCTTGTGTGTGTTTTTTTACTCCATCATCAGTGTGCGTTGAAGATCGATTTGCTTACCGTTCCGGTATGGAACAGCGAGAAGCACAGGATCACCGTATATGCCATGATCGAGAACAGTGCCATGTGCACATCCCCTGATACGTTCATGCTCGCTATGAGCACCGCATATATGCCAACGCATACCATTATAAAAAATCCCTGGAACGCCAGGGCAAACAATCCTTTGAGATAGTTGGTGCCGATGCTCCCCCACTCCCTGTTCGCCAGTGTTGCAAAGGGTATGGGCGATACCGAGCAGACGCAGTAGATCTCTATCATCCTTCCATACAGGATCACTGTTATAAGGACAGACAGTATCTTCATGCCGAATCCCACTATCCATGTCTCTACCATCAATAAGAACAGCTCCGATAACTTCATCGTCTGCATCGTTGTCTTCATCGTGTTTATCACGCTTGATGCATCTATCGAAGTGCTGCCTCCTATGACTCCCGACGCGGATGCAACAATCGACTGCCCCACATCGAACACCGCCATAGTCAGGTCAAATGTATGGCTCACTATCCATACGGCGATCCACATCTTCACGAAATACACGAAGAACTCCCAGAACTCCATGTCATTCCCGTGATTCTTCTGCATCACCATATGGATGAGCTCATAACAAAGTACATACGTAAGGATTATCCCCGCTATGGGAAGTATGACCGTGTCCGACAAGTTCTTTATCATCGAAAACACGCTGCCGTTCCATCCCTGCGGGGTCGTCCCCACCTCTGTCGCTATCGTTCCTACCTTCGTGTTCACGTCATTGAACATGGTATTAAGGTTGTTCTCGATAGCTTCGATGAAGAATTCCTGCAGCTTTTCCACGATGGCTTCAATAAGTTTCTCCATCTGTGTTTCTCCCTTTCTTCTTTGATTTGTTTGTAGTTACTTTTTCTTCCAACAAAACATCCCTGATCACGGCACTTAACCGATCACAGGGATGCCTGTTAACCCTATTCAATTGTTGAATCC
>JAEEHY010000195.1 GCA_016281085.1 Lachnospiraceae bacterium | reverse complement strand
TATTCCGCCAAACAATGCCGAACCGATATTTCCGCAGCCCTGGGCTATCAGTTCCATGTTGGAACGATGATGCGAATTGATCATACTGTCGGCTACAACGCATGAAAGCAGTGATTCTATAGCCGCAAGAACCGCTATGGTAAAGCCGTCCGGCAGAGCTGCGCTTATTCCCGACATGGTGAAATGCGGCAGATGCAGTGAAGGAAGTTTGTTGCTTATCGTATATAGGTTTCCGATGGTATTTACATTTATTCCTGTAAGCTTTACGATCAGTATCCCTGCAATTACGGCGATCAGAGAAGCGGGTATTTTATCATTTATCATGGGCCACACGATGAGAATTGCAAGGCATATGATCCCGACAAGAAAAGCATAGCCGTTAAAGGTTCCGAAATTTGAACCGAAGGCCTTAAGCTTATCAACGGTTTCTATGGTTACGGTTCCTTCAGGGTACCTGAGTCCGAAAAAATCCTTAAGCTGTCCTATGACGATGGTAACCGCAATACCTGATGTAAAACCTGTAGTGATCGTATATGGTATGAATTTGATAAGTCCACCCAGGCGGAAGAACCCCATCAATATAAGTATTATTCCGGCAATGACTGTGGCCAGTATCATACCGTCCATTCCGCTCTTGGCTATGATGCCCGCAACTATCGTTGCAAAGGCTGCCGTCGGTCCCGCTATCTGAACGCGGCTGCCGCCGAGGAATGATATTATAAAGCCTGCGATTATTGCCGTATACAGTCCTTCTTCCGGACCGACACCCGATGCCAGAGCCAATGCGATCGACAATGGTAATGCGATTATGGCTACTATAATACCCGATATGATATCCGTACCGAACTGCTTCATGCTGTAGTGCTTAAGTGTACTGAACAACATCGGTTTCAGCTTATCTGTATTCATTTATCCCACGCTTTCTTTAACTGTAATTTGATCCTGTTATGTTAGTTCAATTTGACACAACTTTTACATTATATGTTTGTTGGATTTATTTTGCAATACTTTATTACAGATCTGTAAATGCTTGTTTTTGACTGTCGATCTATATGACTATCCAATTATTTTACAAAATGAAACGTGCGGTATTGATTTTTGTGGTACAATAAAAAACATAAAAAACTTAAGGGGGCAGATATGAAACAGTTAAGAGAAGATATTTGGAAGGACGGAGAGTATGATTATGCGGCTGCATACGGTTTTGTGCCGAACATTCATGCTTATCTCCATGATGAAGATGATGAGAACAGGGACTGCATCATAATATCGCCGGGTGGAGGTTACTGTAAATGCGCTCCGCATGAAGGTGAACCGATTGCCCTGGAGTTCTATAACATGGGACTGAATGCATTTGTATTGTCGTATTCAACCGATATTACCGTGTCTGTTCCGCTTAAGGATCAGCCTCTTAAGGACATATCCCGTGCAGTCAGGTTTGTCAGAAAGAGGGCGGATGAGTACCATATTGCGGGAAAGAAGCTTGTTATCTGCGGGTTCTCCGCTTCGGGTCATCTGTGTGCGTCGCTGGCCACACATTATGAAGATGTTAAGGATGTATCGGATGAATATGCAGATGTGTCCAACAGACCGGACGGAGTGATCCTTTCATATCCGGTTATAACCTCCGGTGAATACACACACGAGGGTTCGATCGAAGCACTGCTTGGAAGCGATGCATCCAAGGAGGAGCTTGATTATTATTCGCTTGAAAAACACGTTACGGCTGATACCCCTCCTTGTTTCCTGTGGCAGACTCAGACGGATGAACTGGTTCCCGTCGAGAACAGTTATCTGTTTGCAATGGCACTTCGTAAGCAGGGAGTTCCGTTTGCACATTATGTATTTCCCGAGGGAGTTCACGGTCTCGGTTTGGTAAGCAATACAAGTGATGAAGCCGGTGATTACACCGTGGAGCAGGTAGTTCGTGCTATAAAGGCAGTAAAGGAAGGGAAAGGTGTAAACGTATCGGAGGAGAAGCGTGCCTGGCTTATTGAGAGCTTCCCTGACGGAGACGCTAAACAGGCAGGAGAGTGCGGAATAGCTTCAAATGAGGACGTAGCCAGGGATGCCGGCAAGTGGATCGAGCTTGCCGGGATATGGATCGACAGGTTATAATAGCCACAGGCTATAACATATTATAAAAATCAGGAATTAGACAGGATATTCATACGGCTGTATCATCATTAACATAAAGAGCCGCATGAATCATTCCATCAAAATGAAACCCGGGAGCTCATTTGTTCCCGGGTTTCCCTTTTCGGGGGAATTGGAACAGGGGACGGTTCCAAACCCCGAAGAAAATGAAATGTGTGAAGCGGAATAATCAACAGGAGGATGGATCATGAGTCTGGCAATTGAATCGAAACTTATACACGGAGGAATTGACGGAGATGAGACAACGGGAGCGGTTTGCGTTCCGGTATATCAGACTTCAACATACAAGCAGGATGGTTTGGGAAAAGACAGAGGATGGGAATATTCGAGGACAGGCAACCCTACAAGGGCCGCACTTGAGAAGCTTATTGCAGATCTTGAAGAGGGACAGTACGGAATGGCCTTTGCATCGGGACTTGCAGCAATAACGACAGTACTTTCCCTGTTTAAACAGGGCGACAGGCTGGTCGTGTCCGACAACATTTACGGCGGGACCTTCAGGATACTCGACAATGTTTTTAATAATTTCGGGATCGAATATACGATAGTGGACACCTCGGATCTTAGGCAGGTTGAAGAGGCGATAACGGATGATGTTAAGGCAGTTTATATCGAAACACCTGCCAATCCGCTGCTTACAGTGACAGATATCAGGGCAGTGGCAGATATAGCTAAGACGAAGGATAAGCTGGTCATCGTTGACAATACCTTCCTGACACCGTATCTTCAGCGTCCTCTTACTCTGGGCGCAGACATAGTCATTCACAGCGGGACCAAGTATCTTGGCGGACACAGCGATACCATATCCGGTTTCGTGGTTGTTAACGACAAGGCTCTGGCAGACAGACTGTATTATCTGCAGAATGCGATAGGCGGGATACTTTCGCCCTGGGACAGCTTCCTGGTTATACGTGGTATCAAAACACTGGGAGTACGCATGGACAGGCATGTGGAGAATGCCGGAAAGATTGCACAGTGGCTTGAGGACAGCGGTTATGTTGAAAAGGTATATTATCCGGGACTTAAGTCGGATCCCGGATATGAAGTGCAGAAGAAACAGGCTGACGGTGCCGGTGCAATGATATCCTTTGTTCTTGACAAAAAGTATGATTACAGAAAGTTCTTCGAGAATATTAAGCTCGTGACTCTGGCAGAAAGTCTTGGAGGAGTAGAATCACTTGCATGCCATCCGGCTTCCATGACACATGCGGCAATCCCGAAGGAAATAAGGGAAAAGGTCGGGATTGTGGATGAACTCATAAGATTGTCAGTAGGTATTGAGAATGTCGGTGACCTTATCGCCGATCTTAAGCAGGCAATCGAGGCTTCGGCCGTGTAAAAGATGTGTGATGAGTCAGGGGAGCTTCTCCTGACTCGCACAGGATATATCGATGCCGTAGCCGCCGGAATGGCATAGGTTCCATAGACTGAAGTTGACGGTTCGAGTCCGTCCGGCATCGCTAAGATGAGCGGAGTGATCATTCTGCCCGGCAACAACGGAACAGAACAGGAAAGGGAATGTGTCATGAATGTATACGTAGCTGCTACTCTCAGGGGTTTCTTTGAGAGAAATGAAGTTATAAATATCGAGGGAAATACAATAGGGCGTGTGCTGGATCGTTTAAAGGATGAATATCCAGATGCGGGGAAGGTACTGTTTGATGATAACGGGAACCTTCGCAGGTTCATTAAGATATATGTAAATGATGATAATTACACGGATCAAAAGCACTGGGACAGAGAATTTGGTGAAACCGATGAGATATATCTTATACCTGCGATAGCCGGTGGTGCCGCAAAGAGGGACAGCATCATATCTGACGAACGCCGCAAGGAGACGGCTTTTGATGATAAGGAAATAGAGAAGTGGGGCAATCATCTTCTGCTCCGTGAGATAGGAGTTAAGGGGCAGAAGAGGATCAAGGCTTCAAGAGTTGTGATCTTCGGAGCCGGAGCACTTGGTTCACCCGTGATACAGTATCTCGCAGCTGCCGGGGCAGGAACCATAAAGATAGTCGATCCGAAAGAGGTTAAGCCCGCAGACCTGCAGAATCAGGTTCTTCACACGGAAAGGGATATCGGAAGACCGAGGGTAGCTTCCGCGAAGGACAAGATAAGGAACATAAACCGCAAGCTTGAAGTCATAACGGAAAACACTGATCCTGATGCCGGAAACATAGAGGATCTTATAGACGGCTTTGATGTGGTTGTTGACTGCACGGACAATTACAGGACCAGGTATCTTATAGGCGATGCATGTGCGATAACGGGAATACCGCTTGTATTCGGAGCACTGTATCAGTATGAGGGAATGGTTACCATTTTCAATTACGAGGACGGACCGTGCTACAGATGCCAGTTCCCGGAACCTCCTGCACCGGGACTTGTGCCTACATGTGCCGAGGGCGGAACGATAAGCCCGCTTCCCGGTATCATAGGAAGCATAATGGCCAATGAAGTCCTGAAGCTCATAACCGGTATCGGGGCGATCCTGAGCGGGAGGATGCTGGTGATAGACAGCCTGTATCTGCACTCAAGGATAGTCAGGGTTGAGAGAGATGATGAGTGTCCGGTATGCGGCAAGGATCCTACCATATACGAAGTCGAGGATTTCGATTACGAGGACTTCTGCGGTCTTAAGGAGAGTGACGACGAGGTTCCCGTTGAGGGAATAGCGGCAGAAGAACTGGCGAAGAGGATAGACAACGGTGATCCGATAACGATCATCGATGTAAGGGAACCGCATGAAAGAGCGATAAACCGCTTCCCTGATGCAAGAGTCATTCCGATTGGACAGCTGGCAAGACGGCAGAAGGAACTCGATCCGGATATAGATACTATATTTATCTGCAAGGAAGGAAAGAGAAGCATACTTGCGATAAATACATTGCGTGAAGCCGGATACAAGGGTCCCATGTACAATTTAAAGGGCGGAATAGAAGCGGCAAAGGATATAGTCCTTTCGCACGAGGGAGCCTGGCTGTAAGGGCTCCGGTATGGCAAAGGTTTGTATTATAAATTTTTATATGAGGAGGAACTAAAATGGCAAAAGAAACAGAGAAGCAGGCAGTAGGGATTAACGCGCTCGGCGCCAAGGCAGCGTATAATCTTACCAACGTCACCAAGACGAAGCCGCAGTACGGTGCACTGACACCCAAGTGGCTGACCAAAGTACTTGAGTTCAAGGGTCTTGAGGCAGGTATCTTCAGAGTTAACAAGGTAGTTGAGGGTGAAACACCCCTTGATGTACTGTGCTCACAGACCAAGAAATCGGACATTATCCCCGACGGATATGTGGAGTACGAAACAGAGCCGAGAGAGTATGTACTTAATTCGATCTCGACCATCATCAATGTAAATACGGCTGTAGAAGATGTATATGCCGCACCTTATGATCAGGTTCAGGAACAGCTCGGACTGGCGATCGAATCCCTTCGTGAGAGGCAGGAGAGTCAGCTTATCAACAATGATGACTACGGTCTTCTCAAGAACATCGCAGATTCACAGAGGATCCAGACAAGAACCGGTGCACCTACACCCGACGACTTTGATGAGCTCATTACAAAGGTATGGAAGGAGCCTTCGTTCTTCCTCGCTCATCCCAGAGCTATCGCGGCATTTGAGAGAGAATGTACGAAAAGAGGCGTACCGCCCGTAACCACAAACATTGCAGGAGGAACCTTCCTTACATGGAGAGGTATTCCCATCATTCCTACAGACAAGCTGCTGGTTGACGGACTTAAGAATCCCAAGTCACAGAGCGGTAAGACCAATATTCTCCTTATCCGCACCGGAGAGGCCAAGAGAGGCGTTATCGGACTGTATCAGGCAGGTCTTAAGAATGAGCATTCAAGAGGCTTATCAGTACGTTTCAGAGGTATCGACGACAAGGGTGTTGCTTCTTATCTCTTATCTTTGTACTGCTCAGCAGCGATCCTTGCAGATGACGCGATAGCAGTTCTTGAAGATGTAGAGGTAGGTGAGTATTATGACTACGATTAATCCAAAGGTTGAGGGATACGGGAGTGAGTCACCCGGCTCGGCGCCTCAGTACGGTGCTTCACTTGAGGAACTTGCAGGGGTTCCGACAGCGGCACAGCTTGCGCAGATGGCCAATGAACTGTTCCCGGAGCTTACCTATGATTATACCGATGCGGGAGCGCTGTACCGGGAGATACCTGCCGAACTGAGCGATCCCGGGATACTGTATAAGGACATACCCACGGAATTAAGCGACCCGGGGATATCGTATCCGAGCCCTGAAAGATGTAACGAAAGGATAGAGAAGTTTGTCAATTATCAGCCTGTGTCATATTCACCTGCTGTAATGTCGCAGACGGAGGCAGATGAGGCTGCAAGGCTGATAGATGTTCCAACATCTCTTGGCGGTGACAGCGTCACCTATGCTCAGACCGATAAGGTGTCGTATTCTTCAAGGAACGATTCGATAATCGTGGGAAGTAAGACACTGACACAGATAAGGAATGATTTTCCTATACTTAATGAGCAGATAAACGGCAATCCGCTGGTGTGGCTTGACAACGGTGCCACAACTCAGAAGCCGCAGGTCGTGATAGACAGGCTTAAGTATTTCTATGAGCATGAGAATTCAAATGTTCACC
This sequence comes from Lachnospiraceae bacterium, assembly GCA_016281085.1. Taxonomy (GTDB): domain Bacteria; phylum Bacillota; class Clostridia; order Lachnospirales; family Lachnospiraceae; genus UBA2868. The sequence goes on along the minus strand of JAEEHY010000195.1, from coordinate 19,772 downwards.
GCGGTGCTCATACACTGGCGGCAAGATCCACAGATGCATATGAGGAAGCAAGAGAGACTGTAAGGCGTTTTATCGGTGCTCCCTCTGCCGAAGAGATCGTGTTCGTCCGCGGAACCACAGAGGCAATTAACCTTGTGGCTAACGCATACGTTAAGCCCACTCTGAATCCCGGTGATGAGATAATAGTGTCAATACTTGAGCATCATGCAAATATTGTACCCTGGCAGCTTATAGCACAGGAAACGGGAGCAGTGCTTAAGGTCATACCCTGTGATAAGGACGGGCAGCTGATACTTTCGGAGTATGAGAAGCTGTTCACGAACAGGACCAAATTCGTTTCGGTGACTCATGTTTCCAATACGCTCGGAACAGTTACTCCGGTTGAGGAGCTTATAGCAATGGCCCACAGACACGGCGTGCGTATTCTTATAGACGGTGCACAGTCGGTTGCTCATATACCGGTAAATGTAAGTGCGATCGATGCTGACTTTTTCGTATTTTCGGGACATAAGATCTTCGCCCCGACCGGAATAGGGGCCGTATACGGCAAGAAGGAGCTTCTTGAAGCCGCAAGACCGTATCACGGCGGAGGCAATATGATCAAGGATGTTACCTTTGAGCGTACGGTATACAATCCGGCACCCAACAAGTTCGAAGCAGGAACAGGCAGCATAGCCGATGCGGTAGGACTGGGAGAAGCACTTAAATACCTTGAGCAGATAGGTATGCCGGCAGTTAACCAATGGGAGCATGAGCTCATGGCATATGCTCTTAAGGAGCTTGGGAAGGTACCGGGTATCCATCTGGTTGGAACCGCAGCCAACAAGGCTTCAGCCCTTGCGTTTAAGCTTGACGGCTATTCCGATGAGGAAGTGGGCGAGAGGCTTGACCGCTACGGCATAGCAGTAAGAGTGGGACATCACTGCGCTCAGCCCGTGCTCAGGCATTTCGGATATGAGAGCGTTGTAAGACCCACACTGGCGCTGTACAATTCACCGGATGATGTGGATGCTCTTGTCAAGATACTGAAAACATTTGCGTGAAGCAAAGAGGTATTTATGGAACAGGTTATAGATGAAAATGAAATAAAAGATATCGTTGGATCGATACTTAACGATTACTCTGCCGAAAAAAAGATAGATGCGGTTAACATTTTCAACAAACCGGACCGCAGGGAAGTGACCACTGTGCTGCGGAACCTGTATAAGATCATATTCCCGGGATACTTCAGGGATAAGACATACAAGATATACAATCCCGGGAATGAGATCGCCGTTATAATCGAGGACGTGTTCTACCATCTTAACAAGCAGGTATACCATGCTCTTGATTTCTGTACAATGCGCGGAGTAATGACCGATAAGGAAAGAGCGAAGGAAAGTTATCGGATATGTAAGGTGTTCTTTTCCAATATACCTAAGGTACGGGAGCTTGTTGAAAGTGATATTGCCGCAGCATTTGACGGCGATCCGGCGGCCAAGTGTTTCGAGGAGATAATCCTTGCTTATCCCGGTATCATAGCTTCCACCACCAACAGGATAGCGCATGAGCTGTACCTGCTGAAGGTTCCGATCATTCCGAGGCTCATGACCGAATATGCCCACAGTAAAACCGGTATAGATATACATCCGGGAGCTGTTCTTGGTAAATATTTCTTCATCGATCACGGAACAGGCGTTGTTATCGGTGAAACCGCAGTTATCGGAGACCATGTCAAGCTGTATCAGGGAGTTACTCTCGGAGCGCTTTCTACAAGAGGCGGACAGAGCCTCAGGGGAGTAAAGAGACATCCGACCATTGAGGATAACGTTACGATCTACTCCGGAGCTTCGGTTCTCGGGGGAGATACCGTGGTCGGTAAGAATGCCGTGATAGGCGGTAATGTTTTCCTTACAAGCTCTGTGCCTGCGGACACAAGGGTAAGTGTCAAGAACCAGGAGCTGGAATATAAGGACGGAAGCATGAAGCATAAAACAGAGGAAATTCATCAGAGTAAGGAATGGTACTATATCATCTGATGCAGGTTCATGAAGGTTGTGGTTCTGACTTATGAGGTGGGAATATGCGTTTTAATACAAAGCTGTTGCATGGAAGATCAACTCAGAACTATGCACAGCGGGAGATCCTTCCGCCTGTTTCACAGGTGACTGCTTTCAGATATGAGAGCATGGAGGAACTAAGGAAAGTTTTTGAGCATAAAAGCATGGGATTTGCCTATACACGTATAGGTAATCCTACGGTTGCCGCTTTCGAGCAGCGGATAAATGAGCTTGAGGGCGGTATGGGAGCGGTGTGCTGCAGCAGCGGGATGTCAGCGATAACAGCAGCTCTGTTGGCGGTATGCAGAAGCGGTGATGAGATAGTGGCCGGAAGCGGACTGTACGGGGGGACGATAGATCTGTTCAGGGATCTTGAAGGCCTCGGGATCCACACGGTCTTTGCGGATGAGCTTACCGGTGAAGCGGTGAAGCCGCTGATAAATGAGAAAACGCGCGTTATCTTTGGAGAACTGATCAGTAATCCGTCACTTCGCGTAATGGATGTTGAGAGCGTATCGAAGGTGGCGCATGAAGAGGGAATACCGCTGTTTGTTGACTCTACCACTGCTACGCCATACATTGCCAATCCTCTTATGCTGGGAGCCGATGTGGTCATCCATTCGACTTCAAAGTATATAAACGGCGGAGGGAATTCTATAGGCGGTATTATCGTGGACGGCGGTAAATTCCCATGGGATTTCGATAAGCATACGGCTCTTGCGGGACACAGGAAATACGGTAAGATGGCATTTTCGGTAAGGCTCAGAACCGATATATGGGAGAATTTCGGAGGCTGCCTGGCTCCGGTGAATGCATTCTTAAGCTTTATCGGAGTTGAGACGCTGGCTCTTCGAATGGAAAAGATATGCCGGAATGCGTGTAAACTGGCCGAAGCCTTAAATGAGATATCCGATATTGAAGTGAATTATCTGACTCTTGAGGAGCATCCATATCATAAATATGTGGATGAAGAACTGTCGGGTTACGGCGGAGGTATCCTGTCATTCCGTGCGGGCAGCAAGGAACGCGCCTATAAGATAATAAACGGATTGAAATATGCGCTGATCGCTTCAAACATAGGCGATATCAGAACACTGGTCATACATCCGGCATCGACCCTGTATATGCACTCGGATAAGGAGACAAGGGAGAAGGCGGGTGTTTATGATGATACGATAAGAGTCAGTGTGGGAATTGAGGATGAAGAGGACCTGATCGCTGATTTTACCGAGGCGGTGAGGAAGAGCCTTGATGAGTGAAATAGTACGAGAGAAATATTGTAACGGATGACATCGGTCATTCGAAGAAACTTGAAATAAGGAGAGATGGAATGAAGATTACAGTTGCAGGTGAAAAAAAAGAATATGAAGACGGAATTAGCGTTGCGAAGCTCATTGAGCTTGAGAAGGTGGAAACACCCCAGTACGTAACAGTATCTATAAATGAGGAATTCGTCGATTCGGGCGCATTTGAAAGCACCATAATAAAAGACGGCGATGAAGTAGAGTTTTTGTATTTTATGGGAGGAGGCTCCATATAATATGGCATTTACTAACGAACAACTCGAACGATATTCAAGACATATTATCTTAAAGGAAATAGGAGTCAAAGGACAGAAGAAGCTGCTTAATGCGAAGGTCCTTATAATCGGAGCGGGAGGACTGGGAGCACCTGCGGCTCTGTATCTTGCTGCGGCAGGAGTGGGAACGATCGGAATTGTAGATGCGGATGTAGTTGATCTGTCCAACCTGCAGAGGCAGGTTATACACAGTACAAACGACATAGGTAAGAAGAAGGTTGAGTCGGCTGCCGAGACCATGCGCGCAATCAACCCCGATGTAACTGTCAATACCTATTACAAGTTCGTAACAAGTGAAAACATACTGGATCTTATCAGTGAGTATGATTTTATACTTGACGGAACTGACAATTTTCCGGCTAAATTCCTTATAAACGATGCCTGTGTAATGGCTAAGAAACCGCTGTCACATGCCGGGATCATACGTTTCAAGGGACAGCTTACAACCATTATTCCGGGGGAAGGACCCTGCTACAGATGTATCTTTAAGAATCCGCCACCGAAGGATGCTGTACCCACCTGTAAAGAAGCCGGTGTTATCGGTGCCATGGGTGGTGTTATCGGTTCGCTGCAGGCGATGGAAGCTGTCAAATATATAACCGGTACGGGTAAACTGCTTGTCGGTTATCTGCTTACCTATGATGCGCTCAGGATGGAGTTCCATAAGATAAAGCTTCCACCAAGGGGTGAGGGATGTGCCGTATGCTCGGATCATCCTACGATCACGGAGCTTATAGATTACGAGCAGGCGGCGTGCGATCTTAAGTGACAGCCGTTATTCAAATTTTTCTTTTATGATCGATCGAAAGGAATCTCAGGATGAAGATTACATTAACCGGGTCGGATTACAACTGTATATTGGAGTATGCTCTTAAGGAAAGACCGGATGAAGCCTGCGGCCTGATCGCGGGAGTGGACAGGGAAGACGGAGTGAGGGAGATAAAGAAGGTATACCTTCTTACAAATATCGATCATACAAACGAGCATTTTTCGATAGATCCGAAGGAACATCTGAAATCCATTAAGGATATGCGTGCAAACGGTCTTGTTCCCCTCGGTAATTGGCATTCCCATCCGGAGAGTCCGTCAAGACCGTCTGAGGAGGATAAACGTCTGGCCAATGACAGCAAGGCAAGCTACCTCATTCTTTCGCTTGAGGATGAGGATAATCCGGTTCTTAACGCATTTCATATTGAAGGACCGGAGGGAGAGCGGAGTGTGCGCAAGGAAGAGCTTGAGATACTTTGAGCCTGTTCTGAACAGCCGATCAGACAGATGTCTGTAAGTCAGATATATTCGGATAATGAGGATTTCGTAAATATTTAGGAATGTAAGTTAATGGAGGATGACATGGCAGAGCTTGATTTTACAGTAGATGACAAAGTGGACGTAACTGATGTGGTATGCCCGATAACGTTTGTAAAGACCAAGGTGGCACTGGAGGAACTCGATGAAGGACAGATACTTCAGGTGCATATAAATGACGGAGAGCCGGTACAGAACGTTCCGAGGAGCGTTAAGGAAGAGGGACACGAAGTACTGAGGCTTGATGACAACGGCGACGGAACCTTTGAATTGTATATAAAAAAGGGGTCGGACTGATATTTGCTAAGTGAACCGGGAAAAGACACGGGGAGACGACCCGGATATCCCCGTGTCTCTACTACCCAAAGGTTTCAATCAATTCTTCCGGCCTGCACTCAAGTGCCCTGGCAAGAGATATGATATAAGCAGCATTTGCTTTGGCAAGTGGTTTATCACCCTGTTCATAGTGCTGCAGGGTTCTCAACGGTATCCCGGTCATATCGGACAGCTGACTCTGTGAGTAGCCTCTGAGTTCACGATATTTCTTGAGATAGGTTGTTAATCTTGCGGCCTTTCTCATTTCATTGAGTCTGTCTACAAAGTGCATAATATCCATTTCGTGGTATTTATCATACATATTCATAATCCCGGATATAGGAACCTCACACTCAAGCCGGCTGAAACTGCATGTGGTATACCACTGATAAAATGCAAGAGCCCATCCTGCCCAGTATTCGGGAGTCTTGCCCTGATGGTATATACGTTCCCTGTATTCCTGCTCCCCCATATTCCTTGATACGATCAGCAGTGTAAGTTCTATTCCGGACTTTCCGGATACAATGAATGGATCACCCTTTTCAAACCGTGTACATATATCACTTCGGATAAACATGTTGTAGTAATCATTAAGATCCATCCCAAGACTGTATACCGCGTAGTCAAGGCTGTTTGCCAGGCTTCTTCTTGCATCATTCAGATACAGATCATTGTAAGCGTGCATCACCGGGTTTCACCTCCTCGTCAATGATACGGACCATATACAGCTCGCCATGTATATATGCTTCCCTGTTCATACTTCGATATGCATTTCTTGCCGTAATATCACGGTTTCTTTTGCGTTCATACCATTCATTCGCGTATACATACTCGTTTCCTGCGTATTTAATGGCATTGAATGCATTCATGCTTCTTAAGAATATCTGCTCACCCAGGTTTCCGAGCTTCATGGCTCTTGAAAGCTGTGGTACGGAGATGATCCCGTTGACGAAATCCTGAGCATATGAGAAATAACTGTCATCCGCTCTGTAGCCGATAATAATATCCACTCCTGACATATCGGGCATGAAATGATCGTTAAGATATCTGTAAGCCTCTATTGACAAGGGAGTCTCAAGCTCAAACCTTCTGTTATTGAGCAAGAGCGTTATCCAGTGAAGAACACAATAATCTTCTGAATTAAGATTAATTATCTTCATAGACGACAGATCGATATCATATTTATTTACATATCCGTCCCTGCCCTGGTCAACAGCCCATTCGCGAGCAAGTTCAATATCTTCCGTACAGTAAAAGCCCTGTCCGTAATCGTTATTTTTCTTTCCCTTACCATATTCCGGATTCTCCAGAATGATTTCTGAACCATGATATATCCTCATAACAGTCCCCCTATATTACATGATCAAGTATACCACTATGAGGGTATAAAGTAAACATCCCGTAAAAAAATGATTCTGAGTTTGTTTTGTATGCTTCATTGGGTTATTATATACTTGCAGAAAAGAAAATGAGGTGACGTAACTAATGGCAATAGAAAAAAAGGCAGAATTGATAAAAAGAGACATGATCAAAAAAAGAGATGACCTTGAATGGGAAGAAGTCAAATGCGAACATATAGTCAGGGACGAGTGGATAGATATACGAAGGCAGGCCTTCAGGTTTCCTGACGGCACGGTATTTGAACCCTTTTACAGCTACAGCAGGAGAAATTATGTTGTCATAGTGGCTTCTGATACGGAAGGCAATTATCTGTGCGTGCGTCAGTACAGGCAGGGGATAAGAACAGTCACCACGGAATTCCCGGCCGGCGGTATGGAGAGGACTGACGGTAAGGAATACGGAGCGGGAGGAGATGATGCTGTTTCAGAGGATGCTCTTATAGCCGCTAAGAGGGAGCTTCTTGAAGAAACGGGATATGAATCCGATGAATGGACCTTCCTGCTGTCAATTCCGTCAAACGCAACAATTGCAGACAATTACGCCTACGTTTTCAGGGCTGAGAACTGCCGTAAGGTTTCGGGTCAGAAGCTTGACGATACCGAATTCCTGAATGTTGAACTTCACACTGGAAAAGAGCTTGAAGAGATGATATATTCGGGTGATTTTCAGCAGAGTGTGCACGTAATGGCCTGGCTGCTTGCTAACAGGGCTGAAAGAAATGATAATTAATACAGGCCAAAGAACAGATATACCGGCCTTTTATGCCGAATGGTTCGCAAACAGGATAAAAGAGGGCTATGTCTGTGTAAGGAATCCATATAATCCGGAGCAGGTAAGCAGATACAGGCTTGATCCTTCCGTTGTTGACGTGATAGGATTCTGTACCAAGAATCCTTCTCCGATGTTTCCCTATATGGATCTTATAAAGGACTTCGGGCAATACTGGTTTGTAACACTGACCCCATACGGGCGTGATATAGAGCCGAATGTTCCGGACAAGCACAGGCTTATAGAGGATTTCAAAACGCTATCACATATTGTGGGGAAAGATTCCATCGGCTGGCGATATGATCCGATCCTTTTATCCGAACGATATACAAAGGAATATCATCTTCACGCGTTCAGACAGATAGCGGAGGGTTTGAGCGGATATACGGAAACGGTAGTGATCAGCTTTATAGATCTCTACCCAAAGGTACGTAAGAATTTCCCTGAAGCAAGGGAAGTGACCAAAGAAGACAGATTATATCTCGGAAAAGAGATAATAAAGATCGCCTCGGAATGCGGCATGATCGTAAAACCCTGTGCCGAAGGTAATGAACTGGCGGAATATGGAGCCGATTGCAGCGGGTGTATGAAGATAAGTGACTATGAAAAAGCCATCGGACAGAGGATTGTTGCTCCCAAAAAGAAAGGCGCCCGGGCCGGATGTGCCTGTTATCTGTCATGTGATATAGGCGCCTATAATACCTGTATGCATCTGTGCAGGTACTGCTATGCAAATGCCGAACCGGCAGTGATCTATGCGCACAATAAACTTCACGATCCAACCTCCCCCTTCCTTATCGGTAATTCAAAGGAAGATGACAACGTACATGATGTTCCGCAGAAATCATGGATCGATCTTCAGGGAAGACTGTTCTGAATCATATGACTTTCTGAATGCAGATAAGGAAATGCATTCAGAAATCATGCGTTCCGCATGACACGCCCCTGCTTTCAGCAGTGGCTGGTCCATTACGAATAGCGAATTTCTGATGAAATTCACTATTCTATACATGACTAAATTATCAGAAGGAGTGAAACGGAATGAGTAGAAAGTACGGATTGACAGTATTGATAATCTCTGTTATTGCATTGTGCCTGTCCATCGTGAATCTGTGCATCACACAAAACAATATAAAGCAGGATGATCATGATGTCCAGTATGTGATGTATCTCGGAACCAATGACAAGGATACCAACGAGCCGGTATGCAGCCCGGATGAGGCTAAAGAAAGGACAGAGGAAATTCTGGTTCAGCACTTCGGCGGCTATACGATCCAGGAGGCAAACGGTGGATGGAAGGATGATAAGAAGCTTTATGATGAATATACGCTTGTGATCTATTTGAGCGATACAACATTGGATGATGTTCATGCCGCTGCGCGCGAACTGATCCGTGATTTCAATCAAAGTACCATATTGATACAGACAGACGAGGTCCGTACGGAGTTCTATTCCATCGACGACTGACACCCGGCAGGGATCCGGTCCTGTCCTGTGTACCGGTAATCCATATATAGCAGAAAAGAGGCTTAATGAGTATGTATAATTCACAAAAGCATGTCGTTATATTCACAGCACTGGATGGTTTATTATCCCTGGCGGTTCTGTCGTTGGCCGGATACTACATAGATTATTTTTATAAAGCAATAGAAAGCGGCAGTGCCTCAGGGAAATGGAATGTGGTAGCTCTGATGTTTCTCGGAATGGCAATGTCCCAACTGATCCGCCTCTGTCTCCCAAGTGAGAAGCACCGGCTGGATGTCGTGCGTCACGCGGTTTTTATTGTTATATTCCTGATCTGTGCAGTACTGATACTGCTTTCACGGCAAAGTGCCGCAGGCGCGATGCTCGATCTTGAAGGCTATACAAAGGATACCCACTTCAGGATAGTGGTATGGCTCTACGAAGCTTCGCTTATCTTGAGCAGGGTTCTTGTCATCATGAGGAACCGGACACGTCGAAGCACGCTGATCAATCTTGCATTGATCGCGATGATCGTAATTCTGTTGTGGCAGATAGATATGATCTCGATGATCCTGTTCATTGCCTGGCAAAGCGTTGCCTATATTGCTTCCATTGCCTTTTCCCACATCGATATGCCCATGCTTAAGAAGATTGTTCGCAAGACTTATGCGGCAGAGATCCTCTTTGGTATGGTGCTGCTGATAGTGGCGTTTTCGCTTGTGCTGGTTCAGCTTGAGGATGGCATACCTACCTTTCCGGATGCGCTGTGGTACTGTTTTACCATCGTCACCACAATCGGCTTTGGTGACTTTACCGCAGTCACACCCATTGGACGCATACTATCGGTCATACTTGGTCTCTACGGGATCGTAGTGGTTGCACTTATTACCTCCATCATAGTCAACTTCTATGGTGAAATGAAGGATTATGATGACAACGAGAAAAAAATTGAGTAAATATTAGGAGGGTATATATGAAAATGGTGATTCAGCGCGTGAGCTGCGCTTCAGTTAGAATTGATGATGAAATAAGGGGAAGTATCGACAGGGGCTTTGTCGTTCTTTTTGGAGCCTGTAATGAAGATACTGCGGAAATAACAGACAAGATGCTTAAAAAGCTTGTCGGACTCCGCATATTTGAAGACGAAAACGGCAAGACCAACCTTTCGCTTAGTGATGTGGGAGGTTCAATCCTCTTTATCTCACAATTCACGCTCTATGCGGATTGCAGAAAGGGCAACCGTCCGTCCTTTATTAAGGCCGGGGATCCTGCGCATGCGAATGAACTGTATGAATATGCCATCGGCAGACTTCGTGACGGGTACGGGATCCATACCGAAACCGGAAGCTTTGGTGCTGACATGGCGGTTAGCCTTACAAATGACGGTCCTTTTACCATCATACTCGATTCGGAGAGCTTATGAATCAGTATCATTGAAAATGTACAAAATCTTTGTATAAGAATAATTGTAACTATTCAGAACAGGCTCAAAATACTTCGTATTTTTCGCTGTTTTGGATTCATCCAATACATAAATTTATAAAATATGCCTCTATCATGCAAGCATGAGAGTCATATTTTAAAATTTATGTGCTGTTCTGAATAGTTACAAATAATTCAGTTTCGCAAATACTCTCAACTTCGGTTGGGAGTATTTTTGTTGAGTCAAATTATTATAAGCCATCCTCTTTTTATCTCGTGTATAACTTGTTTTGTGAAATTTGTAAAATAGAAAATGTGATTGAATTATGATAATGTTAATCTGAAAATAATCTTTCGCCAAAGCCCGGATGATAAAGAGCTTCACTGCAGTGGCTGAAAAGAAATTGAGTAAAATGATTCGGAAAAGGAACGGTTTGATGAGAAACACTGATATGGATATGGTTAAGAAAGTTAAGAAGCTGATCAAGAAAATACCCACTTATCTTGAGAGACTTGTTGCGGCAATATTGATGATAGCGGTTCTGTATGCGTGCGGGTGTCTGGCAATAGAAGCGGTTTCTTTCAAATGCGTTAACGTTAGTATGTATTTGCAGGATATCCTTACAAGCGCTTTCAATATAGTCATAGTGATCGAGCTTATAAGAATGCTTGTTAAGCATTCCATGAGAACGGTGGTCGAAGGCTTGATATTTGCATTCGCCAGAGGGCTGATAGTGGGACGCGAGACTCTCGTGCAGATGGTGATGAGCATATGCGCCATTGCCGTAATGCTGATCTGTCGGAGATTTCTGGTGCATCCGTATTATCCGAATGACAGGAAAAAAACAGAGGTGATAATACGTGATGATGATGCGGAAGCCACAGAAGGTCATTCCTGACGTTTTCTCCTTTTGTTGGAATACATAAGCGAATCGGCTTTTTCAACATATTCATTTAATGTAAGGCTGCTTGAAGGATCTGTTATCACATAACCGGAGCTTATGCCGGGAACTCCCGGCATATTACGTTCGGAGGCTTCAGCCAAGATGGCCGAAGGCAGTCTTGACAGCATATCTTCGATATCATCCTGACGGTTCACGGGTGCTATTACAAGAAATTCATCTCCACCAAAGCGCACAGGTATGCTGCCTGATGGGATATTTTTAAGTATGGCGGCGGATACGCTCCTGATGGCATCATCTCCGCAGGCGTGACCATAGGTGTCGTTGAAGTATTTCATCCGGTCTATATCAATAAAAACAACAGCAAGATGCCCGCCGGTATTATGCGTTTGCGTGAACAGCCTTGATGCAAGATGATAATATCCGAGACGGTTACACATATTGGAGAGGCTGTCGTTCATGGAAATGCCGGAAAGCATCTGATTCAGATATTCGAGCTTTTTGCCTGAAAAAAATCCCCTCATAGCCATAGTCAGAGTATTAATTACGGGTGATATATTTCCGGTACGAAGAATATCTACACATCTGCATATCACCATGTATCCGACTGAAGCCTCCATAAAATGCAAGGGAATGAAGAGGTAATCCTTTCCGCCGGCACTGTCTTCAAAAAGCGGAAAGATACCCTTTACGATCCGGGCGGGATATTCGGCACCGTTATCCTCGGTCCATTTAAAGATAAGCTCCATCTCTTCGGGATATCCTTCTGTTTTTAATCCGTCGTTGTTTGATCTGATCTGTCCTGTTCCCATATCAAATTTGATCTGATTGCCGTAGTCATAAAGCTCCTTATCAAGGATAAGATACAGCTCCCGGCACTGCATGGATGGAATAACGTCTTCAAATGCTTCGCACATTTTAAGGATCGATTCGCAGCCGGGCAATCTGTATTGCAGGGAACAGAGCTTCTTATTGAAGGTCTCAGTATACATTTCGTTATTGATCGATTCGCCGATACGGGTAAATATATCATTCTCCGCAGGCTTATGGGCACCGGTTGACTCTCTTTTGATCAGCTTAGTGGGAGTATAAGTGTTCTCTTCCACGGGCACGCCCTTCCAGATGTCCGTCATAACCTTTATGCAATCGGTACCCATGTTCCAGCGGAGCTGGTCCACTGTTGTAAGGGTGGGAGACAGATAGGCAGCGAGATCGAGATTATCGAAGCCCGTGACATAAAAATCCGACGGAATACTGAAACCTGCCTTCATGGAAGCGCGAATGACCCCGTTTGCTATGGGGTCATTGGCACATATGACTGCCTCGGGAAGCCTGCCGTCCTGCCTGTTAAGCAGATAATTAAACCCGTTGATTCCGCATTCAACAGCGTAGCTTTCAGCATAGAATCTGTCATCAGAACAGGGCAGACCATGCCCCATGCAATAATCCTTAAGAGCTGTAGTGCGTACCATGTTCTCGTAATTATCTGGAGGTCCCATGACAAACCAGAAGGATGAGAGCTTAAGGTCTTCGTGCAGATATTTAATAACTGATGTCATTGCAGAATGGTTATCGATCCCTACGTAATAAAAACCATCTATCTTATTGGCTATGGAAACCACAGGCTTGCCGGATGTGCGGGCGACAGTCTTGACATAAGATGCTCCCTTGCTCCCGTACAGATTGGAGTTACCTGCGTGATAATTGTTGATATCAAGAAATATGCCGTCAAAATCATTGAAATCGGGGAGGCGGTATATATTATATTCGCCGCAATTATTAGAAGCTTCATACTCGGCAAGACCGGCGCTCCTGAAGATGTACAGATTGGCAGGTTCGTCCATGTTCTTTATCGCATCGCAAAACCCTGCGATACGGGCATAAGTGAAGCTTCTTTTTCCGTCATCAAGGATGTAAAGTAATTTCTTCATGTGTTCTGTCTCCGATTATGGGTATTGAATAGTTTACAAGAACGATTTCATTTGCCATAGTGAGATATATTGCATGGTTGCGCTGTGTAATCAAACCATAAATATCTGTTTACAATTTATATGGTAGATTATATTTTCAAATGTGTCAATCACAGGATTTACAGCACTTTTTCTTTTAGATCTTAACTTAATGATATTCGGGTAAGGAAATTCCGAGGAAAAGCGAACGTAAATTCGATTTAATGTCCCGGGAATTGGACGATTAATTTTAATTTCTTTAGTAAAATGAGATACGTAACCGGAAATGTTATTTGTCTATGCAATAGTTACATATATATGTTAAAATAACAAAAAGACTTGCAACCAAGTCTCTTTGTTGTTCCGCACCATGCGGGTCATAACGACGATGCCGGATTAACCTTATTTGCACTCGCTCTGTTAATTCTTTTAAAGAGTAACAGGAATAGACACAAAAGTCAATATTTATTTTGGAAAATGATCATTGTATCTTTGAATTAGAGCCTAAAAATGGAGGGACGAAACATGGGTGGTAAAGAGTACTACTTAGGATTGGATATGGGAACATCCAGTGTAGGATGGGCTGTTACGGATATGGATTATAATCTTTTTCGTGCTAAAGGAAAAGATTTATGGGGAATACGTGAATTTGAAGAAGCTAAGACTTCGGTTGAGAGACGTATGAAGAGAGTAGCTCGCAGAAACCACCAAAGAGATTTGGTTCGCCGCGGAATTGTTAATTCGTACTTTCATGAAAGTATTGAAGCAGTTGACCCTATATTCTTTATTCGACTGGATAATAGTAAATATTTTTCGGAGGATAAAGATGAAGTTATAAAGACTTCCAACGTTCTGTTTGATGACAAGGATTATAAAGATGCGGATTATTTCAAAGAATATCCGACTATTTTTCATTTACGAAAAGAACTGATAGAGAACAGTGAGCCACATGATGTGCGTCTGGTTTATCTTGCTGTAATAAATATGTTCAAGCACAGAGGGCATTTTCTTAATGCAGGGATGTCAGCTAAAGACAGTGACGGGAGTTTTGATGTAGTATTTAAAGAATTCTGCGCCGCATTAGAAGAGAATACAGATTTAGTTTTTCCAAAAGCAAGTGATTATGATGAGATAGTTGGGATTATGGGTGATAAAGGTAAATCACGTACACGCAAATCAGAAGAACTTGCTGAGTTGTTCAGTATTAGCAAAACTGACAAGACACTTATAATGTATGTTAAATTGCTTTGCGGACTTAACGCAGATGTTCGTTTGCTTTTTCCTGATCATTCATTTGAAGAAGATGTAAAATATTCAATAACTTATAATGATTTTTCATATGAAGATAAGATTCCCGAGATAATCGAACATATCGGTGAGGACAACTATCGTGTAATTGAATGCGGTAAAGCAGTATATGATAGAGCTCTTCTTGATGGGATTATTAAAGGATATAACTATCTTTCTGAGGCCCGTGTTGCTTCATACGAAAAGCATAAGGCTGATCTGAAGCTTTTGAAGAAAGTTGTAAGATCATACGATAAGGATAACATGGATTATAACATGCTCTTTAGAGAGGAAGCCGATGGATCTTATTCAGCATACGTGGGAAGCGTTAACTATGACAATAATACTACCCGAAGAAATATGAAGGGTAGAAGACAGGAAGATATATATAAGACAATACAGACTCTGTTGAAAAAATACAAATCAGAGACAGATGCAGAGGATAAGGATATAGAAAGGATTCTTGAAGATATAAGCTTAGGTATATTTCTTCCCAAACAGTTGACAAACGAGAACGGAGTCATCCCGAATCAGGTTCATCTGAAGGAATTGAAAAAGATCCTGGAGAATGCTAAAGGATATCTTGGCTTTTTGAATGATATCGACGAATCCGGTCTGACTGTAGCAGAGAGAATTGTAAAACTTTTCTCATTCCAGATACCGTATTATATTGGTCCGGTAACTGAGAATAGTGAAAAAAACACAAAGCATAAAGGAAACGGCTGGGTAATAAGAAAAGAGAGCGGGCAGGTCTTTCCTTGGAATATAGATAAGAAAATAGATATTGATGCAACATCAAGAAGATTTATTGATAGATTGGTAAGGGAATGTACATACATTACCGGTGAAAAAGTTATGCCAAAGTCATCGCTATTGTATGAACGTTTTGCTGTATTAAATGAGATTAACAATATAAAGATAAATGGAGAGAAAATTTCTGTTGAACTAAAGCAGGATATTTACAAAGAATTGTTCGAAAAGGGTAAAAAAGTCACCCGTAAACAACTTGAGAAATACCTGTCAAACAGAGGAATAATCAAAGATTCTCTTGAATTGACCGGTATTGATATTGCAGTTAATAATTCGCTTTCTTCATATGGTAAATTCCTGCCCATTTTTGGTGAAAAGTTGAAGGAAGACCGAATTAAGGCGGTTGTTGAGGATATAATTTATATTTCGACGGTTTACGGTGATGCGAAGAAGCTTGTGAAAGACAGCCTTAAGAAAAAGTATTCCGATGTTTTGGATGAATCGGATATAAAAAGAATATTGGGATTTAAATTTAAGGACTGGGGGCGTTTGTCTAAAGAGTTCATAGAATTACCCGGATGCGACAAGAGCGTTGGTGAGAATGTTCCTCTCATAAGAATGATGTGGGAAACTAACTTCAATATGATGGAGCTGATACACAGCGACCAGTTTACATATGCTGATACCTTGTCCGAGAAAAGCAATGCAGCTTGGTCAACCTTGGCTGAATTCAAATACGAAGATCTTGATAATACATATTTTTCTGCTCCTGTAAAACGCATGGTTTGGCAGACCCTGCTTATAATAAAAGAGATTAATAAGATAATGGGTGGAGAACCAAAACGTTTATTTATTGAAATGACCAGATCTGAAGATGATATTAAACAACGGACAAGCTCAAGAAAACAGATGTTCCTGGATTTGTACAAAAGTGTTAAGGATGATACACACAATTGGAAGGAGCTTATAGAAAAATCTGATGCAAGTGGGATCCTTAAGAGTAAGAAGATGTATCTATACCTGACACAGATGGGACATTGTATGTATACAGGTGAAGAGATAGATTTGGATGAGTTGTTTAATAACAGTATATACGATATAGATCATATATATCCAAGGCATTTTGTTAAAGATGATAATATAGCCAATAATCTAGTATTAGTTAAGCGTGGAGAAAATGCGAAGAAAACAGATGATTATCCTTTAAATGAAAATATCGTGAGAAAACAGAAGGGATTTTGGAAGGCTTTATGCGATAAAGGGATGATCACGAAGGAAAAGTACAATAGATTAACCGGAAGAAATGCATTTACAGAGGAGCAGAAAGCTGATTTCATAGCAAGACAGCTTGTTGAGACGAGTCAGGGAACAAAGGGAGTTTCTGAGATATTGAAAGCTGTTCTTCCGAATACAGATATAGTGTATTCAAAAGCCCGTAATGTGTCAGACTTCAGACATGATTATGAATTACCTAAAAGCCGTTTGATAAATGATTTCCATCATGCAAATGATGCGTACCTCAATATAGTTGTGGGGAATGTGTATTATACTAAATTCACACAGAATCCACTTAATTTCATCCGTAAGGATTATGCTCAAAAAGGTGAGAAGTATAATCTGGATAAAATGTATAATTGGCGGGTGGAGAGAAATGGTATAGTTGCATGGATCCCAGGAGAAGGCGGTACTATTAGTACGGTCAAAAGGGTCATGGCGAAGAATACACCGTTGCTTACGAGGAAAAGCTTTGAAGTTCATGGAGCATTGGCTAATGAAACTCTATATGGAGCTAATGATGCAACTCCGGATGCATATATTCCGTTTAAAAGCTCAAACCCCAAATTAAGAGATGTTACAAAATATGGGGGCTTTACAAGTGTTTCCGGAGCGTATTTTTTCCTTGTTGAGCATGAGGTTAAAGGAAAACATGTTAGGACGATTGAAACATTACCTATATATTATAAGGATAAGGTAGAAAAGAATAAAAAGGCTCTGCTTGAGTATTGCATTGAAGGATTGGGACTTATCAATCCATCAATAAGGCTTGAAAGGATACTTTATCAAGCTTTGATAAAAAAGGATGGATACTATATGCATTTGTCGGGAAAGACAAATAAGCAATTGATTGTTCGAAATGCGGTAGAATTGTGTGTTGATAATGAGTGGGTTAAGTATATTTGTAAATTAGAAAAGGCTTTATCTTCGAAAATTGACTTGGAAAAAACAATTACAGCGGATTTGAATCTAGAACTTTTCAACATATTAACAAATAAACACAGTAATTCTATATATTCAAAACGTCCCAATGCTATGGGAAAGCTTCTGGCAGATGGAAGAACAAAATTTTCTACCCTCAATTTAGAGGATCAGGTGGCTGTTTTGCTTCAGCTCCTTAATCTAACTGTTATTGGTACAATATCAGCAGATTTGAGCCTCATAGGTGGCGCTAAAAAAAGTGGTGTGATGCTAATTTCGAAAAACATAAGTAATTCAAAAGAGATAAGATTGATTCAGCAGTCAGTCACCGGTGTTTATGAAAAAGAGATTGATTTATTAACAATATGAGTTGGAGAACGGTAGTTATAACAAAAAGTTCAAAACTTGATTACCAAATGGGCTTCATGGTAGTCAGGCAGGACAAGACAGTTAAGATACATCTTGGTGAGATTTCCAACGTCATTATAGAAACTACTGCAGTATCGATAACAGCTGCCTTATTGTGTGAGCTTGTAAAAAAGAAAATAAAAGTTATATTCTGTGATGAAAAGCGTAATCCTTCATCGGAATTAATCCCTTATTATGGAAGTCATGATACAAGTTCTAAGATACGAACACAGATTAAGTGGTCCGAAGATATTAAAAGTGCAGTTTGGACGGAAATAGTTAGTGAAAAGATCAGAAAACAGGCGGAACATTTGAAGCATAGGGGTAAGTATGAAAGCAATGTATTATTAGAATATGTATCGGAAGTAGAATTTGGTGATATTTCTAATCGGGAAGGTCATGCGGCCAAGGTGTATTTTAATGCTTTATTTGGCAAAGATTTTTCCAGAAGTGCAGATTCTTCCATAAATGCTGCTTTGAATTATGGATATGGGATTATACTCTCGGCATTCAATAGAGAAATAGTAGCTAATGGATATATTACTCAATTAGGTCTGTTTCATGATAATATGTTTAATCAGTTTAATCTAGGATCTGATCTTATGGAACCGTTCCGTCCGCTTGTTGATAGTGTTGTTGTTGATTTAGATCCGAAAAAGTTTGAGCATGACGAGAAGATGTATATACTTGATTTGTTGCAATATGAAGTACGAATATCTGATCGAATTGAAATCGTAAATAATGCCATAAGAATATATTGTAGAAGTGTTTTTGACGCCTTGAATGATGGAGACTTATCGCTAATAAAGTTTTATAACAATGAATTATAGGTATATGAGAGTAGTAGTCATGTTTGACCTGCCTGTTCTCACAGCGCATGATAGAAAAGAATACCGGAGATTCAGAAAGTTCTTGATTAAATCAGGATTTCTTATGTTACAGGAATCTGTTTATTGCAAGTTGGCATTAAATGGGACTGTTGCTGATACAATAGCGGATAATGTTAGGAAAAACAAACCGGATGCCGGACTGGTTCAGCTTTTGAAGGTGACGGAGAAACAGTATTCCAAAATGGAATTTATAATTGGAAATTCAAATAGAGATATCTTGGATTCAGATGAAAGGTTAGTTATTCTATGAGAATCACATATTCTAAATATGGTATAGAACAACTGATTGAAGAAAATGAGGTTTGGGTTATATGTATCGAAAATAGGAAATGCTTTTCGGATATTATTTGTGATTTATGGCAACAGATAAATGGTTCTAAGGGTGACGTCATCTTTTCCGATGGGAACGATCTTATTAAAATCAATCGAGAAGTCGAGATGATTTTTAACCCTTATAGTGTTGATTGTAACGAGAAAAAAATATTAAATGCATTATATCAGGAAATAGAAGATGAAACGAATGATTTGTTTCAGGAAGAAATGCTTCAGCTTAAATCCGGAATGATTGAATTTATGGATCGTATTATTGAGAACAACCGATATTCTTTGGCATTTGAATGTGATATAGATATTGTAGATATACTTAAGCTCTTTTCCGTAAAGATAGATAATATGGTCGAATCCGTGGCTGAGAATCTTTTGGAGTACATACGGATAAAAAGCAGATTGTGTAAAACCAGATGTTTTATTTTTGTGAATATCAAGAGTTATATATCTAATGATGAAATGAATGGACTATATGAGGCTGCTTTTTATGAGAAAGTCCATTTGATTCTGATTGAAAATACACAGTATGAGATCCTGAATGGGGAAAAGATTACAATTATAGACAAAGACTTATGTTTTATAAATTTGAATTAACAAACGTAATTGCGTTACGTTGAACTCGGTGACAACCTTATATTTTGAGGTTTGAGAGCTCTGTTAATTCGAAGAGGTATTAAGCGAAGATAGTTAAACAAGAGCTCCTGAGCGCGTTTGAGAGCTCTGTTAATTCGAAGAGGTATTAAGCATTAACAATATGTATCAGTTCAGAT
>JAEEHY010000194.1 GCA_016281085.1 Lachnospiraceae bacterium | reverse complement strand
CTATAACAAGACCTCTGGCCTTCCTCTTCGGGTTTGCCTTAAGCTCAAGTATATCCGATGTAAGCAGGATCATATCAAGAAGGTTATCTATACCTTCTCCCGACTTGGCCGATACGGGAGCAAATACCGTACTTCCGCCCCAATCCTCAGGGATAAGATCATACTCCGAAAGCTCCTGCTTAACCCTGTCTATATTGGCACTCGGCTTATCTATCTTGTTTACCGCAACTATTATCTCAATCCCGGCTGCCTTTGCATGATTTATAGCTTCGACAGTCTGCGGCATAACACCGTCATCGGCAGCAACAACCAGAATTGCTATATCCGTCGAATTGGCACCGCGCATACGCATGGCCGTGAAGGCTTCATGTCCGGGTGTATCGAGGAAGGTGATCTTCTGATCGTTAACCTTAACAACATACGCTCCGATGTGCTGTGTGATACCCCCGGCCTCACGATCTATGACATGAGTGTTCCTGATGCAGTCAAGAAGCGAAGTCTTACCATGGTCAACGTGACCCATAACACATATTACGGGAGGACGTTTAACCATCTTGTTTTCATCTTCTTCATCCTCTTTGAGAAGCTCCTCAATAACATCGACAACCACTTCCTTCTCGCACAGGATGTCGAACTCAACCGCGATCTCCTCGGCCTGCTCATAGGATATCTCCTGATTAACGGTAACAACCTTACCCTGAAGGAACAGCTTCTTAATGATCACCGCAGGCTGAACCTTCATCTTGTCTGCCAGATCCTTGATAGTCAGTGATTCAGGCAGGGTGATAACCTTGATCTTCTCTTCCTGTGCAACCTCCGCAGGTTTCTCAACAGGCTTTATAAACCTTCCCGCCTTGGAACCCTTGACCTGTTTGCCTCCTCTGAAGCCATCCTCGGTCTGGAAGCTTAAATCCTTTTTATTCTTATCCCTGTTCTTCTTGCTGTCATCCCGGCGGTTATCCTTACCGGCACCCTTTTGTTCAGAACCGAAAGCGATACTTATACCGCTCTTTAAATTGTCGCGTCTGTCCGAGTTCCTGAAGTTACGTCCGTCCGAGCCTCTTCCTTCACTGCTTCGGCCTTCCCGTCCTTCTCTGTTATCCCTTCCGTCTCTGCCTTCTCTTGTGAACTGACGGCCGCCTTCATTCGTCTTTTCTCTACGTTCCGGAGTTCTTCTGTTATCGCCAGTATTATTGCTGCCAGCCCTGTTATTACGATCAGGGCTCTGTACGCTGCTCTGGCTTCTTTGTACAGTTTCTTTCCCAGCGTTTGTTGTCGTTTGATTGTTCTCACCCCCTGAAACAGTGTTCACCGGTTCCGGCTTAACCTCCTGCGGCTTCCTGACCGGTTCTTCTTCCCTGTTTGCCATAATATTGGCTGTTCTGGGAACATTGGGTTTAATAAGCTTCTGTGTGGGCCTTACAAAGGTGTTTCCTCCCTGACGGTTTCCGCCACGGTCCGGTCTGCTCTGACCCGCAGCGCTTCTTCCCTGATTTCCCGCTGTCTTGTTCCCGTTTTGGGAATTGTGGTGGTTGCTGACTATTATTATACTTGATTTCTTCTTCTTTACAGGTGCATCCGCAGGCCTTGCTGCAGCACCGGCAGTACTCTTCGCTGCCTGAACCGGCTTCTTCTCGGGAGCACTCTTAACCGGTGTCTCCTTCTGTGCTTTTTCTCCTGCCGGAGCTTCCTTCGCAGCTTCCTTACCGGGTGTTTCCTTATTGATACGAGGCTCTTTGTCAGCTTTATCCGCGGAATCCCTGACCGTGGCAGAGTCACCCTTTTTTGACATCTGCTTCCTGACCTTTTCCTGAAGCTCATCATCTATCGATGACGACACAGTCTTGCCGCTCTCTCCAATTTGCTCTAGAATGCTTACAACATCCTTACCTGTCATATTAAGTTCCTTTGCAAACTCGTGTATTCTCATCTTTGCCAATCTAACAACACCTCGTCTTTCCTATCCGACCAAAAACTACTGTACCCGGTCTATCAAATCTGATATCTTATTTGCAAGTCCTTCATCCGTCACTGCAAGTGATGCCCTGAATTCCTTACCTATACAATGTCCCAGCTTCTCCTTATCCGCGTATATTCTTATGGGGACATCATAATACTCACATGAATTTCTAAACTGTTTCTTCGTATTATCCGACGAATCCGATGCAACAACGACAAGAAAAGCACTGCCGTCCTTAATACAGGACTCTGTCATGAATTCACCGCTCTTCACCGCTCCGGCACGCTGTGCCATGCCGAGCATACCAAGCACCCTGTCCTTCATTAGATAAACCTCTGCCGGTCATTCCTGTGTAAGCCGTTTGAACTCCTCCCTGATATCTTCTTTTATACGCTCGGGGACCGGGTCTTTAAACGTACGCTCAAATGACCTTTTCTTTAGTGCCTTCTCAAGGCAATCAGTATTCCTGCACAGATAACAGCCTCTTCCGTGCAGTGCACCCGAAGTATCAATGATGATACTGTCGGTCATGCCTGCTTCGTCAGTCTTTCTGACAAACCTGAAAAGATCCTTCTTGGGAAATTCATTATTGCAGCCTATACAGGTTCTCACCGGAATTCGCTTGTCCATTTTATCCTCTGTAATCATTGTCCTGAAGGCCTACTCCTCAGTCACCGGATCCTCTTCGGTATGCTCATCCTCTTCATCCGGTTCCACAGAGTCAGACCCGTCATATCCGTTCTCTTCATATGCTTCTTCCGAGTATTCACCCTCTTCATAGCCTTCT
>JAEEHY010000193.1 GCA_016281085.1 Lachnospiraceae bacterium | reverse complement strand
CATACTTCTGCCTGACACTTTCGCAAGCATCGGCAAATATCTGTTCGTGGGTTTGATAGCAGTTGTTATTGGTTCGTTTCTGGGTATTTTCTTTGCCGGTGTACTGAATGTTATGTCATGGCTCGGAGCCCTTATTTTCAGCCTGTATATAGGCTATGATTTCTATAGGGCGCAACAGTATACACCTACAATAGACAATGCGGTTGACTGCGCATTGGACATATATCTTGATATTATCAATCTGTTCCTTCGTATCCTCCAGATACTCGGAAGAGGCAGCAGAAGAAGATAACAGATCAACTTATAAAGGGTATAATAAAGTGATAGCACATCGACTCTGAATAAGGAGCATGCATGATAAAAAGAATAAAGAGTCTTTTATCCGATCCGGAGCTTGATTTTCAAAGCAAGTCATTTGTCCTTCTGTCTGTAATTGCGCTGATAGGACTGTTTGTAGCGCTGATAAGCGGGATTCTTCTTGGGCAGGCATTTGCCGCCAATCTGTCTGTGTTCATTGAATGTGCACTGTTTTCTGTAATCTTTTACCTTGCGATATTTCATAACGGTATAGGGAAGGCGAAGATATTGATAGCATTTTTCCTTATCTTTGTATTTCTTCCTGCAGCTTTCTTTACAAGCGGGGGAGCTGCGGGCGGAACTCCCGTATGGTTTGCGTTTACCACGCTTTATATTGTAATGACTCTGTCCGGCAAACCTAAGGTATTCTTCCTTGGGACCAATGTACTGGTTGTTATTGTCTGCTGGTGGATAGGGTATACACATCCTGAGACAGTAACTGAGTTCACCCGCAAGGAGGCTTATTTTGACTCCTTTTTCACACTGCTTATTGTCGGCGTCATAATGACTCTGCTCATTGGTTATCAGGCTGCGTTGTTCCGCAGGGAGAATGAACGCGTTAACAGGCAGAAGAGGGAGATCGAAGAGCTGAACAGCAAGCAGAAGCGCTTCTTTTCATTTATGAGTCATGAGATACGTACACCGGTTAATTCGATCCTCGGTTCGAATGAAATGATACTTCGCGGGAAAGATATACCTGAGGAAATACGTAATGATGCGAACAATATTCAGGATGCGGGCAAGATGCTTCTTGCGATCATCAATGATATACTGGATCTTTCCAAACTCGAAGCGGGAAATATGGAAATCGTACCTGTAGAGTACAGTGTTAAGGAGCTGATATCGGACGTTGTCAATCTGATATGGGTAAGAGCCGAAAATAAGGGGCTGTCGCTGGAGGTGAATGCGGATCCTGATATTCCGTCGGTTCTGATCGGTGATGAGATCAGGATCAAACAGATAGTCACCAATCTTCTGACCAATGCGGTAAAGTACACGGATGCAGGTTCCGTGAAGCTTGGCTTCAAGTCTGAGAGTGCAGGTGATGACCGTATAAGGCTTATCGTTTCCGTTAAGGATACGGGCATCGGAATTAAACAGGAAGTGATACCGACACTTTTTGATGAGTTCTCAAGAATGGATGTTGAAAAGAACAGAAAGGTGGAGGGAACAGGTCTCGGACTGTCCATTGTAAAACTTCTTGTTGATCTTATGGATGGAGATATCCGTGTTGACAGCACTTACGGAGAAGGAACGGAATTTACGTTGAGCCTTGTCCAGGAAGTGTCGAATCAGAGGGGAATAGGTTATGTTCAGTTTACAGGACGTGGGAAATCACAATCCGTATACAGCAATCTGTTCAGGGCACCCGGGGCGACTATACTGATCGTTGATGACAGTAAGGTTAATCTTCAGATAGAAACGGGACTTCTGCGTGATACCGGTATGCAGATCGATACGGCTTTGAGCGGTCCGAAGGCGCTTGAAATGACACTTAAGAAAAGATATGACTGTATACTTATGGATCATCTTATGCCCGGAATGAACGGTATTGAATGCCTGAAACGCATACGTGATCAGGCAGACGGGATGTGTACCGACGTTCCGGTAGTCGTACTTACAGCCAACGCCGAGCGTGAACAACAGGATGCGTATGCCGAAGCAGGCTTCGACGGATATCTTGTCAAACCGGTCTCGGGAAGCAGCCTTGAAGGAGAACTGATAAAACATATTCCCAAGGATAAGATAGCTGATTAGGCAGATGTCTGTAAGTCAGGGTTATATTTTTATGGAATTGGTTTTCATGCCGTTTTCGATTATGGTTCCGCCGTTGTATACAGCCCTGCCATCGCAGTCAAAGGTATGGGGACATGTTATATCCAGAGTTCCTCCGTTCATGATTATATCCCCGTTTGAATCAAGCCCGTCGGTATCCCCGTTTGGCATTTTGATGGTTACGGTTCCGCCGTTCTGTTCATAAACAGGGTTCATATTATCTGCCTTGTGTGCGGCATTGATACCGTCATCTTTGGCAGCTATATCTATGGTGCCGTCATTTACCGTAATTACGGTTCCTTCAATTCCCTCAGCACCTTCCAGCAGGATTTCTCCGCCGCCTATCCTTACCTCGGTAGTGGCGTGTATAGCATCATCCACGGCAGAAATGTTTATCTGTCCTCCGTTTATATAAACATGTCCGATGGTTCCGTCTTTCTCTTTATCGGCGTGCAGCCCGTCGTAACATTCGGCGATATCAATAATGCCGTCATCTATCTCTATTGCATCGTGTGCTTCGAACGCACATCCTTTGCAGGTTATGCGGATGGTTCCGTCTGTAACGAAGATGCCGTCCTTGCTTGTAATGCCGTGATGCGGTGAGGAGATCAGCAACTCTCCGGGCCCGCTTAATGTAAGATCGTTCTTTGAAAAGATTACGGCATCTGCATTTGCCTTATCATCCTTTTCGAAATCACCTGTTATTGACAGTTTGCAGCCGCCCTCAGCTATCGTAATAAATGCTCTGTCAGTCTTTTTGATATGGATGCAGGGTCTGTTCTTATTGGTTATGTTCAGACCGTCCAGTACAAGATGTACCTCATCTTTTTTGGATGCATCGACAATTATTGATGAATCCTTCGCCGTACCTGAAATGATGTAAGTGCCTGCGGAATCGAGGATTATGTCTTCGTTATCTTCGACAGTAAGCTTGACCGCATCTTCGGAAGCGGTAATATCAGGCGTGATTTTATTGTCCGTTGAGTTATCAGTTGATTTGGGCGTGGAGCTGTCATTTGTGTTATCGCTTATTTGGTTGGTGACGCTATT
>JAEEHY010000192.1 GCA_016281085.1 Lachnospiraceae bacterium | reverse complement strand
ATTTATTAAGTTATTCGCGGCAGGCGCAATTGCTGCGACAGTATCTCTGCTGATACCTTCAGGGACTGCATATGCACTTGATTTCAATGCGCTTCAGATACAGATGGAGCAGTCTGCCGCACAGATAATGAATGGGGGACAGGATGGAAGTATGCAGACTACAGCACCTCAGACTTCAGTACCTCAGAATGTCGCTCCGCCCAAGGTCAATACGACTCCCCTTGTTCCGCAGATCCCGGTACTTGCAACGGCTGACGGGGTTGCAGCTTCCGGTACTTCACAGACTACGCCTGCAACGGTTGATCTTATAATATTTGCCGGTCAGAGCAATATGTCCGGGAATGGTGGAAATGCTGCACAGGCACCGGCCGTGGCTCCCGGACAGGGATATGAATACAGACCTTCAAGTGCTCCGAATGCGTTGTTTTCCGTGGTTGAACCTTTCGGAAGATATGAGAACGGTTATATAAGCGATGTTCCTTCGTATCAGAACGGAACACTGGTATCATCATTTATTAACGCATATTATCAAAAGACAGGGGTGCCTGTTGTCGGTGTTGCGGCAACAAGAGGCGGTACCGATTCAAGCTACTGGGTTAACGGAGCTACTAAGGCGGATCTTGTATCAAGGTTTGTCAAAGCCAGGTCATATCTTGAGAAGAACAACTTCAATGTAAGGAGGAAATTCGTTGTATTCCTTCAGGGTGAATCGGATTCGGTCAAGGGAGTATCGGCGCTTGAATATAAGAACAACCTTATTTCGACCTTCCAGCCCCTGTTTGCAAACGGACTTGACCAGGTATTTATAATAACCCCGGGATATGCCAGAAACGGGATATATTCGTATGATGATGTTGTGAGTGCACAGATAGACCTGTGTAATACAAGTAATCTGTTTACGATAGGTTCAACGCTTCTTCATTCGCCTTCCATGAATGCTTATCTAAACGATGAGGTTCATTACAACCAGGCGGGACTGAATATGGTCGGAGCAGATGCGGGAGCTAAGGCAGGGGCGTATGCGAGTGGAGTTGTAAGATGAAGGTTATACTTGGATCGGCTTCACCGAGGAGAAGAGACATACTTACCCGGGCAGGTATTGAATATGAGGTCATAGTCAGTGATGTCGAGGAAGCAGTGAGTAAGACAGATCCTGCCGAAGTAGTAGAGGAGCTGTCGGGGCAGAAGGCAGAGGATGTGTGGGATAAGGCTGTGAAGCTTTATTCGGCGAAGCAGGATGATATTAACGCTTACAGTGAGGATGAACTTCTCGTCATAGGTGCTGACACTATAGTTGCACTTGACGGAGTGATATACGGTAAACCAAAGGACAGGCAGGATGCCATAAGGATGCTTAAGAACCTGTCCGGCCGGACACATCAGGTATATACCGGGGTTACCGTTATAAACGGCGGCAGACGGATATCATTTGCGGCAGCTACAGATGTGAGCGTGTATGAAGTCAGTGATAAAGAAATAGAGCGGTATGTCGATTCGGGTGAGCCCATGGATAAGGCAGGTGCATATGCGATCCAGGGCGGGTTTGCCAGGTATATAAAGGAAATAAGGGGAGAATACAACAATGTAGTCGGCTTCCCCATTGCGCGTCTGATATATGAACTGAAGAAGCTTGGGATTGATATTTACAGTTAAATGAAATGACTTTGGGACAAAGTTTTTTTGGAGATTGAATAAAAGGAAATACAGATGAAAAAGAAACCTATAATCACATTTAATTCACCGATAGTACTGGGTCTGGTTTTCGCATGCTTTGCGGTCACACTGTTTGGAAGCATGTCGGGAGGAAGGATCACCAGGGCCCTGTTTACAACATATCATTCATCTTTAAAGAACCCGATGACGTATGTGAGGTTCTTTACTTATGTTCTCGGACACAGTGGATGGGATCATTTTGTGGGAAATGCATCATATCTGTTACTGCTTGGTCCGATGCTTGAAGAGAAATACGGCGCGAAGACACTTGGTGAGATAATACTGATAACTGCTCTGTCAACAGCACTTATTAATTACATTTTCTTTCCTTCAGTTGCGTTGTGCGGAGCAAGCGGCATAGTGTTTGCATTTATCGTACTTGCATCCTTTACCGGTTTCAAGAACGGTGAGATACCGCTTACCTTTGTACTGGTCGCTGTTATTTACATAGGCCAGCAGGTTATACTCGGGATTGCGATCAAGGACAATGTTTCAAATATGGCACACATAGTCGGCGGTGTTATCGGATCGATCATCGGATATTCATTGAATGTGCAGAAGAAGTAAATCTGCCTCTTACAGGACGAAGAAGATCATAAAGAAGAAATGCAGGATACTTCCGGCAAGAACAAACAGATGGAAGACTGAGTGGATCCATTTGAGCTTCTTGCCGACACCGTAAAGGATGGCTCCGATCGTGTAGCACAGACCGCCTGCGGCCAGCCACAGGAAGCCTTCATAGGTTACCGCCTCGATTAGAGGCTTGTACGCAAAGATGATCCCCCATCCTATACCGACATAGCATATCATGGAGAATACCTGATATTTTTTTATATCTATTGCTGTCAGGGTGATCGCCAGCGCAGCCAGTCCCCAGACAATACCAAACAGTACCCAGGCACCGGCGGGTGCCGTTCTTCTTAATGCGGCAAGGCAGACGGGAGTGTATGTACCGGCTATAAGGAAGTAGATTGTGCAGTGGTCGAGTATCTGCATAACCTTCTTGCCCATGTTGGGACGAAGGCCGTGATACACGCTTGACATTGTGTACAGCATTATAAGGGAAGCCCCGTATATGGAGCTTCCGACAACTGCCCATGGATTGTGATGCATGGCGGAAATAACAATACAAATGACAAGAGCTGCGATCGAAAGTGCTGCTCCGACTATATGCGATACCATATTAAATATCTCTTCCCCTTTGGTATAAGAGGGAAGAACCCTGTCTCTTAACTTCGTGCGTTCCATAGTATGCCCCTGAGTGTAAAACAATTAATATCAGTTACTGATTGATTGATCACTTAAACAGATTTACAACCAGTTTTATTCCGTATTTGCAGTAGTTCAGGAAGACTCCCGGTTTGGTGATGCATTCCTTCATCTTGCCGAATATATACTTGGGGCGAAGATAGAAGGAGAGGAGGATGTTTCTTCTCAGTTTCATAACCTCATCCATGGAGAGGTGCATGGTTCCTTTCATGCTGGAGTGGAAGAAGTCTGAGCCAAGCACAGACTCAGCCAGAAGATCGTTCTCCTTGCATATATCATACAATTCGGTCCCGTAAAAGGGAAGTGCGACAGTAACCTCGATGAAATCGGGATCGGCTTCCATTACAAGCTTCTTGGTAAGCAGGATATGTTTCCTGTCTTCCCAGGGGAACCCTATTACGAAATATCCCCAGAATGGCAGGCCCACTTCGTGACACCATTTTGCGGCCTGAACATTGTCGGCAACGGTAGTGCCCTTCTTCATTTTCTTAAGTATTTCGTCAGATCCGGATTCGAATCCGAAGGCTACAAGAAAGCATCCTGCTTCTTTCATAAGTTCAAGCGTTTCTTTGCTTAATGGCTTAACCCTTGAGTTGGCCGTGAATTCGATCTTGCCATGCAGGGGTGAGTTGATTATCAGCTCACACATTTCCTTAACCCATTTGGGGTTTATCGTAAAGGTATCTGCTTTGAAGAAGAAGGTACGGATACCGTGTTTCTCATAGCACTCCGTCATTTCGTCAAGCACGTTCTGCGGTGAACGGAAGCGTACACATTTACCCGAAATCCCCGGTGTGAGACAGAATACGCAGTTGCTCGGACATCCCCTTGCGGTCTGTATCGTTGCCATCGGCTCATCTGTGTCGGGGCGCTTGTACAGAGCGTTGTTCATAAGATGTCTTGCAGGGAAGGGCTGTGAATCCAGATCTTCTCCCCAGCAGTGGAAGGCTGTGCGGATAAACTCACCGTCCTCACCTCTGTATAAGATAGAAAGAACCTGAGAAATATCTCCTTCATTCCTTAAGGCGTAATCGGCAATCCCTCCGATCGCGAAATCGGTCTCGCCTCCGATCATGTAATCAACGCCGGAAAGATCCAGCATATCGAGCATTGCCTGCTCGGGATCGTAGAACAGTGCGCCCTTGATAACCGTGACTGGCGAGTACTTATCCTTTAACTCTTTGATGATCTTCAGGTCATCGAAGATTGTCGTATTGGTAATACTCATCATGATCAGATCAGGCCTGTACTCCTCCATATCTTTGTGGAGGACGTCCATTGTATAGCCTTCTGTCTGATAGTCACACAGCTTGACATCATATCCCTTGTTAAGAAGGATGGCGGCCGCATATCCAAGATCGTTGCAGGCCCTCATTGCCTGAGCCGAGCCGTCATCCACATTTTGCTGACATCTGTCCTCTCCGCGCTGAAACAGCAGTCCGGGGGGATAGAACAGTAATACTTTTTCCATTGTAATATCCTCTTATATTATATTTTATGTGCATGGCTCTGAATAGTTATCAGTATATAGCATAAATAAAATAAGGTCAAATGAAGCGGCGTATCTCTTGTAAAAAAACCGGATGTGTTATAAACTGTCATGGCATGGGATCGTGACAAGGCAGGGCGGGAGGGGCTATGTATGTAAACGAAATAAATAATTTCGTTCACTGTAATTAAGAGGTTATTATGCTATATCAGATAAACAATGCCACCGTTCAGTACGGGGCGGATGTAATTCTTGACAATATACAGTTTGAAATAAGGGATAAGAAGGAAAAGATAGCGGTGGTCGGACGAAACGGCTGCGGTAAGACGACTCTTCTTAAGCTTATCTCGGGTGAAACCGAAATGACACATATTGACGGTGTCGAATCGGGGATTTCCAGGACCGGGAGTCCCGAGATAGGTTATCTTAAACAGTTGAGCTTCGATGATGACAGCATCACCGTGGATGAGGAGATACGTAAGGTCTTCGCACCCGTCATAAGGATGCAGAACCGCTTAGATGAGCTTGTCGAGCTTATGAGCTCTGATGCGGCTTCGGGAAGTGATGCTTATCATGCAATGCTTCGGAGCGAAGGCAAGGAAGAGGGGCCCGACAGGAGTCATGATGAGCTCGTGTCCGAGTACACGGCGCTTCAGGAGAAATTCAGGGACATCGGGGGATATTATTACGAAAAGGAATATGATATCATGCTTAAGCGCTTCGGCTTCACCATGGAGGATAAGCTTAAGCCGCTGAGTGATTTTTCCGGAGGTCAGAGGACCAAGCTTGCTTTCATCAAGCTCCTTCTCAGTAAGCCGGACATACTTCTGCTCGATGAGCCGACGAACCACCTTGATATTACTACGATAGAATGGCTGGAGGGATACCTTAAGTCATACAACAGGGCCGTGGTAGTGGTTTCTCATGACAGGATGTTCCTTGATAAGATAGTGGATACGGTCTATGAGATCGAACATCACAGGATGAGGAGATATCCCGGTAATTACTCGGCCTTCGTGAAGCTTAAGAAGGAAGCTTACGAGAAGCAGCTGAAGGATTACAATGCGCAGCAGAAGGAAATAGACAGGCTTCAGAGTGTGGCTGACCGTTTCATGGGTAAGCCGACCAAGGTGTCGATGGCGAAGTCCAAGCTTAAGGCAATAGAGCACATGGATG
The DNA here is from genome assembly GCA_016281085.1 of Lachnospiraceae bacterium. Taxonomy (GTDB): domain Bacteria; phylum Bacillota; class Clostridia; order Lachnospirales; family Lachnospiraceae; genus UBA2868. Next base: position 8,709 of record JAEEHY010000192.1, on the reverse strand, counting down.
TCATCGAAGCGCCGGACAGATATGATAACAAGACCTTTAAGGCTGAATTCACACCGCGTATCGAATCGGGTAAGGATGTTCTCTTTGTCCACGGGCTGGAGATAGGTTATGACAGGCCGCTTGCGAAGGTGTCATTTGATGTAAAAAGAGGTGAGAGACTGGGCATTATCGGCGGGAACGGGATCGGAAAGTCCACGCTTCTTAAGACGATCACGGATATTGTGCCTCCGCTGTCCGGTGAATACGATTACGGCACCAATGTGGAAATAGGTTATTTCGACCAGCAGATGGCGCAGTATACCAGCGATAAAACGGTTATGGATGATTTCTGGGATGAATATCCGACGCTTACACAGACAGAGGTAAGGAACAGCCTCGGAGCGCTCCTGTTTACGCAGGATGAGGTGTTCAAGGAGGTCAGGATGCTGTCCGGAGGCGAGAAGGTCAGGCTGGCGCTGGCCAAGATATTTAAACGCAAGCCCAACATGCTGGTGCTCGATGAGCCTACGAACCATATGGATATTGTCGGTAAGGAGACTCTTGAGTCCATGCTGGTTGATTTCCCGGGAACAGTCATATTTGTATCCCATGACAGGTATTTTGTCAGCAAGGTGGCGACCAAGCTTCTGTATATGGAAGAGGATATGGTAAGGCTGTATGAGTTCGGCTATGAACAGTACGAGCAGGAGGTTGAAGCCAGGAATGCCGATGATGTGGCCTTCGATGATATAACCAGGGGTAAGGTCATATCCTCGTCGGTGAGCGGTAAGGCCGGCATGACGGATGAACGCGGGAACGGTACGGACAACGGAGGTTTCGGAGCAGACGACGGTATTGATATAACTGTGCAAGGACAGGAAGTTAAGAGTGCACAGCAGTCTTATCTTGAGGGTAAGGACAGATCAAGGCTTGAGCGTAAGATGAAGAAGCTTGAAGAAAAGATAGGAGGGCTTGAAGCGACCATCGATGAGAAGAAGGCCGAGCTTGAGGATCCTGCCAATGCCAGTGATTATATGAAGCTTCAGGATATCCAGAATGAAATAGACTCCATGGAAGAGGAAATGCTGACGCTGATGATGCAGTGGGATGAACTTACGGAATGAACCGTTATATATGATGAAAACAGAGGTGTATGATGAAGGATAAATTAACCGAATCGGATATTAAGAAGATGAAAGAGGAGATAGAGTACCGTAAGGTGACTCTTAGGCCGCAGCTGCTTGAGCACGTCAAGACCGCAAGAGCACACGGGGATCTGAGCGAGAACTTCGAGTACAAGGCTGCCAAGCAGGAGAAGAACAGGAACGAGAGCAGGATAAGGTATCTTGAGAGGATGATCAAGTCGGCAGTTATCATAGATGACAGCTCCAAGGATGATGAAGTGGGTATCAACAATACCGTGACTGTTGTATACGAAGGCGAGGAAGACGAGGAGAAGATAAAGATAGTGACCACTGTCCGTTCGGATTCCATTAACGGTCTTATCAGCATAGAGTCGCCGCTTGGGAAGGCGCTTATAGGACATAAGGTTGGTGACAGGGTGCATGTGGTTGTTGATGAGAATATTGAATATGATGTTGAGATAAGGGACATAGACAAGACCACGGATGACAGCCTGGACAAGATCGCTGAATATTGAAGATAAGAGATACTTGTCAAGACTGGGTATTTCGTATAAAATGGTTCAAGGGTTTACCCCCTCGATCAAGAAATCAATAGTAAGGAAATGAGAGGAATACAGAAATGGCTTTATTGGAAGATTGGAGAAGCATGGCTTATTCGGCCAAGGCAGATAAGCAGGAGTTACAGAAGCTGTGGGGAGCATATTTCGAAAAGGAGAAGGAGATATATCAGTTACTTCTTAAGGAACCCGATACTGAGGTAAAGGGTACGGTTAAGGAGCTTGCCGATAAATATGAAATAGATATCATGACAATGACCGGTTTCCTTGACGGGATCAATGACAGCCTTAAGGAGCCCAATCCCATTGAAACAATGGAAGAGGATACAGAGGTATCGCTTGCATTCGATAAGGAGCTTCTTTACAAGAACATGGTAGGTGCCCAGGCTGACTGGCTGTACGGACTGGAGGAGTGGAACGATATCTTTGATGAGGAGACTCAGAAGAGGCTCTACAAGGAACAGAAGCGTTCAACAACGATAGTAAAGGGGGATAAGATCGGACGTAACGATCCCTGCCCCTGTGGAAGCGGTAAGAAATACAAGAAGTGCTGCGGCGCAAGAGTATAACCCGGTTTTAAATACAGAAAATGCCATCCGGTCAGGATGGCATTTTTGTTATGTAGGGTATTTATGAACTTTGTTGCATTTGGTAATCCTTATTACATTAATGAACCTTATCACGTATCTCAGTCGTAACCTTTTCTATAAACGCATCAAGACTCATTACTTCGGTTTCACCCGTGTCACGGCTTCTTACGCTGACGGTATTTTCGTCTGCTTCCTTCTGGCCTATGATGAGCATGTACGGAGCTCTGTCGACCTGCTGTGCCTCACGGATCTTGTAACCGATCTTCTCGTTTCTGTCATCAAGCTGTGTACGTACGCCGTTAGATGATATGGCATCGGTAACTTTGGCGGCGTAATCGTTGGTCTTCTCGCTGACGGGAAGAACCTTTACCTGAAGAGGTGCCAGCCATACGGGGAACTTACCCTTGGTCTCTTCTATGATATAAGCCATGAAGCGGTCGAGAGATCCCAGTATTGCGCGGTGAAGAACGACCGGTGTCTTCTCGCTGCCGTCCGTATCGATGTATTTAAGATCGAATTTCGCGGGCAGACAGAAGTCAAGCTGACAGGTTGAGAGAGTGTATTCAACTCCGACAGCCGGCTTAACGTTTATATCGAGCTTGGGACCGTAGAAGGCTGCCTCGCCGATTTCCTCGGTGTAATCAATTCCGATATCGTTAAGAACCTGGCGAAGTGCATCCTCTGCCGTGTTCCACATCTCATCATCCGGATGATACTTCTTGGTGTCGGCAGGATCACGGAGTGAGAGTACACAGCGGTAATCGGTTATTCCGAAATCTTTGTAAACATCAAAGATAAGATCGACAACGCGGCTTACCTCATCCTTTATCTGCGAGGGTGTTACGAAGAGGTGTGCATCATTCTGACAGAAATGACGGCCTCTCTCGATACCCTTGAGTGAACCGCTGGGCTCGAACCTGAAGTCATGCGCGATCTCGCCTATCCTTATGGGAAGCTCACGATAGCTGTGAGGCTTGTTTGCGTAGATCATCATATGATGAGGACAGTTCATGGGACGAAGTACGAAGTTCTCGCCTTCAACCTCCATTGCAGGGAACATGTTCTCCTTATAATGATCCCAGTGACCGCTGGTCTGGTAAAGAGCTACCGTACCTACACAGGGTGTCATTACATGCTGATAACCGAGCTTCCTTTCCTTCTCTTTAATGTAATCCTCAAGCTCCTGCCACAGCGTATAGCCCTTGGGAAGAAACATGGGAAGTCCCTTGCCCACAAGGTCGTCCGTCATGAACAGAGACATTTCCTTGCCGATCTTACGATGGTCGCGTGCCTTGGCTTCCTCAACCTGTTTCTCGTATTCGGCCAGTTCCTCGTTTGTTGCAAATGCCACACCGTTGATACGGGTAAGCATCTTGCGTGTTGCATCGTTCTTCCAGTAGGCTCCGCTCTGTCCCGTTATCTTGAAGGCCTTTAGTGTCTTGGTATATGTAATGTGAGGGCCTACGCACATGTCCACGTAATCACCCTGCTGGTAGAAGCTGATCACGGCGTCTTCCGGAAGATCGCCTACGTGCTCCTCCTTATATTTGGCTCCACGTTCGTGAAGATATTTAACCGAATCCTCACGGCTTAATATAAAGGTCTTGAACGGCAGGTTTTCCTTTACGATCTTCCTCATCTCGGTTTCGATAGCCGCAAGGTCCTCATCCGTAAGCTTTTTATCGCCAAGGTCCACGTCGTAGTAGAAGCCTCTGTCGGTAGCGGGACCGTAGGCGAAATCGGCTTCGGGATACAGCCTCTGTATTGCCTGTGCCATAATGTGTGCGGCCGAATGCCTGAGTACGTGAGTTACCTCTTCCTTGGGGCATTCACCGACATTTCCGTCGTTATTCAAGATTTTCATAGTCGTTCTCCTTTCTTAAATGCTTTGTCATTTGATCTCCATCTGCAATATTGTTGTTATAGGAGTTTTTCCAACATAAACAATTTGTCTGTTACGTAAAAAAAACACCCCTGCAATTCCAAGGGTGCTCATCGCACGGTACCACCTTGATTTTTCACTCGTATGCCTTCTTACGGGGGCAGGGCGTCATGCTTGTATTGAATGAAGCGCCTTAATGCTTCGTTACAATTTTCTCACATGCGGCTTGGGAGCGGTCTCCTCCGTATCTGTACGGTGTCATCTCAGCCACGACACCTCTCTGTAGTACAGTTGTAACAGAATCGGTCTCCGTCATTGCCATTTGTCAGTATTATAACATAGAAGAAAACAAATGCAAGGATAAATCTAAGGAATAAACGTATTAATATAATGTGGGCGTAAACCGGATACGGCTCCTGTTTGCAACAGGTCTTATGGCTGTGTTATAATCTTTGATAAATGAGATTGAAATATGTAAACATCCGTACAGGGGATACAGGGGATACAGAGTATTCCGGGATTGCCATGAATAATTACAGATTAAGGAGGACTAAAATGGAGAGAGTAGTGAAGTTTCTTAAGGATGCCGAGACATACTATCTTGCCACGGTTGACGGAGATCAGCCCCGCGTAAGACCTTTCGGTACGGCTCATGTATTTGAGGGAAAGCTGTATATACAGACCGGAAAGTCGAAGGATGTATCGAAACAGATACATACAAACCCGAAGGTTGAGATATGCGCGTTTAAGAACGGAGAGTGGCTTCGTATCGCCGGAGAGCTTGTTGAGGATGACAGGAGAGAGGCAAGGAAGTCCATGCTTGATGCTTATCCGTCACTAAGGGGTATGTATTCCGAAGACGATGGAAATACGGAGGTACTTTATCTGAAAGATGCGACTGCAACGTTCAGTTCATTTACGGCGCCTCCAGAGACTGTGAAGTTCTGAGCCGATGATGTTTTGAATTACAATGATAACTCAATTGTCGAAAATAATATTGACAGATAAGGTGCTTGACAGCCCGGGCGGGATGTGGTATCTTATCTAAGTGTTTTGACACAGCAAGCAGGGTATCCGCCCTCACCCCGGGACTTAAATGTGTTACCGGGCGTTTAAATCTTTTGTAAATATTCAGTTATATATTTATATTTTTGATTTGAATGAGTAATAGGTGGATATCTGTGATATTCACCTATTTTTATGTATAAGGGAGGGAACAGCCATTAGCGATTTAATGATCAATGAACAGATACGTGACAAGGAAGTGCGTGTTATCGGAGAAGACGGAGAACAGCTGGGAATCATGTCCTCGCGTGAAGCACAGCAGCTTGCGGATGATGCGGGACTCGATCTTGTGAAGATCGCTCCGACGGCCAAGCCGCCGGTATGCCGTATTGTGGATTACGGTAAGTTCAAATATGAACAGACCCGTAAGGAGAAGGAAGCAAGGAAGAAGCAGCACACGGTCGAGATCAAGGAGATCCGTATGTCTCCGAATATTGATACCAACGATCTTAATACCAAGATAAACGCAGCAAGGAAGTTCCTTCAGAAGGGTGACAGGGTTAAGGTTACTCTGCGTTTCAGAGGTCGCGAGATGGCTCACATGAGCAGCAGCAAGTACATTCTGGATGATTTTGCGGAAGCTCTTTCGGACTGTGCATCGGTTGAGAAGGCACCGAAGGTCGAGGGAAGGACCATGACTATGTTTTTAACTGAGAAGCGCGGATAGTATCTGTGCGAAGTTAAGATAGCAAAGATTAAAGTTTAGGAGGAATTAGAAATGCCAAAGATTAAAACCAACAGATCAGCAGCTAAGCGATTCAAGGTTACGGGAACCGGAAAGCTGAAGAGAAACAAGGCGTACAGACGTCATATCCTGACAAAGAAGACTACAAAGAACAAGAGGAATCTCAGGAAGGCTGTTATTACAGACGAGACCAATGTAGCAAACATGAAGAAGATCTGCCCGTATCTGTAAGATATTGTCAGGGTCGATATGGAATTATATGATTAGGAGGAAACAACAATGGCAAGAATTAAGGGCGGATTAAACGCTAAGAAAAAGCATAACAGGGTACTTAAGTTAGCTAAGGGATACAGAGGAGCACGTTCGAAGCAGTACAGGATTGCGAAGCAGTCTGTCATGAGAGCTCTGAATACTTCTTTCGCAGGCCGTAAGGAGAGAAAGCGTCAGTTCAGACAGCTGTGGATCGCACGTATCAATGCTGCAGCAAGGATGAACGGTCTTTCATACTCTAAGCTTATGTATGGTCTTAAGCTTGCTGAGGTGGACATCAACAGGAAGATGCTTGCCGAGATGGCAGTTAATGATGCTGAAGGCTTCACCACTCTGGCTGAGCTTGCTAAGTCTAAGATCGCTTAATATATAAAGATACGAATTTTTTAATTTGTACTTGCAATTAAGACAGTAATATGATAATATAATCTTCGGTCGCTGAACAGACGACCGAAGATTACGGCTGAAGCCGTGAATACATGCGGAGGTGTCGGAACTGGCAGACGAGCAAGACTAAGGATCTTGTGGGAGCAATCTCGTGTGGGTTCAAGTCCCATCCTCCGCACGCATGGTTTTTAATGAAAAGCTTGGAATTTAGCGGGTTCCGAGCTTTTTCTTTTTGGAAAATTTATCACATTTTGGTGACACCTGGGTGCTACCTGCCTGGAATGCCCATTTAGCAAGGCTTTGAGGTCATTTAAGCTATCTTTTGAGGCATAGCTGTAATGCCTTAAATTGGTCTCGACCGAGTGCCCTAAGAGCCTTGCACGCTCTGTGACGGGCATATTACAACGGGTAATGAACACATTGCTGTTTAATGACATCCTGAACGCATGGTTATTCGTCACCGGAAGGGATAAGCTTTTCATCAGGCGTCTTAAGCAGGTATCATAAGCATCGGTCTTTATCCATTCTCCATCCTGATGGCAGAAAATATATTCGGATTTGATTCCGAGCTCCGTCTGCAATGACTTCAATTCGCATAACAGATCGTAAATAGCATCCGTCAGAGGATATTTCCTCCCGTCCTGTGATACACCCTTCTCATTCTTTGTCCAGTCTGCATAGTAGTATTCAGTATATCCTTTTCGTACATGCTGGAGCTGCTGAGCATGGATATGGATATAATCATCATGTACATCTGACCACTTAAGCGCCGGAAGCTCTGCCGCACGCATTCCCGTTTCAATCGACAGCAGTATTGCATATCCGTTGATGAAGTATCCGTGGTATCTGGATTCCTTCATACGCTGCCTTACTGTTGCCTTTACCAGCTCAATCTCATCCTCCGATAGAATTTTATCTTCCGATGTTGCGGTCTTGGTGTCACAAGACTTAAGATATACGGCATTCTTGATAGCCGTAACAGGATTGACGGTGATGATATCATACTCGATCGCATATCCGAATATGAGATTTAGAACGCTCTTGTACTGAAGAAAAGCCTTCTTTTTCGGATGCAGGGTGTTTACCAGGGTCTGTGTGTATTCCTTAAGGTCTGCCTTAGCTATCTTGGTAATATCCCTTTTGGCAAAGTCAGATGTGATGAACCTGTTATAGTCGAACCGGTAGTGCGATATAGTTGACTCGTTATTATTCTCGGTTCGGGCTTTTTCATCAATGGCAGCCTCAAATACGACTTTTATGGTCATATCGCGGGTCTTTATTCCATATGCATCCAATAACTTGTCGTATAACAAGCCTTTGGTCTTGGCACAAATGCGAGTTTTGTCCGGTAGCAAAGTCATCCATAGGCCGTTTGACTCGTTTCGGACGATTTTGCGCGGGGCACCTCCCTTCGTAACATGTACTTGGTTGATTAGTTTCTGTTTTAGCTTATACTCTTGTTTGTTAAGCATATCTATCTGTCTGGTGGCATCAGCTATATCTATTGTACCACGAGTGGCTAAAGATATGATATCTTTTTGTGTCCTTTCCAAATGCTTAAGATCTGAAATTATTGTCTTATCGATCAGAACGTTCATTCTCTCACCTCCGTGACTGAAAAATGACAGAATGAAAAGGGCTATTTTTTTCCCTATATAAAGTTTTAACGGATACTGACAGATGAAGTAGACATACGCTTATTCTGTTATTCCTTTGTCTTCAAACATGCATAATTACTGGTTTTCACTTTGTTTTTTTGGTACAATATAAAAGTGTTCTGTTTATTCATTAATACGAAAAAAGCCGGAGGGATTAACAAATGGCGACAAGAAGTGCAAAGATCGATCAGAAGGCGGACCTTATCTGGGCAATAGCAGATAAGCTTACAGGGGTGTATAAACCTCATGAATACGGGGAGGTAATACTTCCACTTACAGTCATAAGAAGATTTGACTGCATATTGTCAGATACGAAGGATGCAGTACTTAAGAAGTATGATGAAGTTAAAGCACTCCCCATATACTGATTTGTATTAGAGGTGCTGGCATTGGGGAATGTGGGCTTGTTCCTGAAACGCTAATTGAAGCAAATCTGAATGCACAATTAACTGTGATTAGAGAACGACCTGAATCCTTAGTATTAAGTGAAT
>JAEEHY010000191.1 GCA_016281085.1 Lachnospiraceae bacterium | reverse complement strand
TTTCTGTAACTCATGTGGCTACGAGTCATCCAAGTGGATGGGACAGTGTCCCGGATGCCGTTCGTGGAATACCTTTGTGGAGGAAACGGTGAATAAAGGGAGCGCCACAGGCCGCAAAGGAGGAGGTCCTCTAACGTCCGGAACTGCAAATAAGCCCATAAAACTTGCGGGTATCGAGCTTACGGAAGAGGATAAGATAAATACGCATATCGGAGAGCTTGACAGGGTTCTTGGCGGGGGAATAGTCAGGGGTTCGCTTGTCCTGGTGGGGGGTGATCCGGGAATCGGGAAGTCCACACTTCTTCTTCAGGTATGCAGACAGCTGTCCGGTGACAGTGTTTCTGTCCTTTATATATCCGGAGAAGAGTCGCTTAAACAGATCAAGATGAGGGCGGACCGTATCGGTGAGTTTGGTGATTCCCTTTCTCTTTTGTGTGAGACCAACCTGAGTATCATTGAAGATACCATATCAAAAGAAAAACCACAGGTAGTGGTAATAGATTCGATCCAGACCATGTTTTCCGAGGATGTATCAAGTGCACCGGGGTCGGTATCGCAGGTCAGGGAAGCAACGGGTGTTCTTCTCCGCCTGGCCAAGAGCCTGTCGATTTCGATATTCATTGTAGGCCATGTTACAAAGGAAGGGACTGTTGCGGGTCCTAGGGTACTTGAGCATATGGTTGATACAGTCCTTTATTTTGAGGGAGACAGACATGCATCATACAGGATCTTACGTGGAGTAAAGAACCGTTTCGGTTCGACCAATGAAATAGGTGTTTTCGAGATGTGCAATGAGGGACTTAAGGAGGTTATGAACCCCTCTGAATATATGCTGAGCGGGAGACCGAAGGATGCCAGCGGTTCGATAGTTGTGTGCGCTCTTGAGGGTACTAGACCTCTGCTTATTGAGCTTCAGGCACTTGTGTGCAGGACAAACTTCGGAATACCGAGACGTCAGACAACAGGGGCAGATCTTAACCGTGTAAATCTGCTTATGGCTGTGCTGGAGAAACGTATAGGTCTCAGACTCGGTGAATGTGATGCATATGTCAATGTTGCCGGCGGTCTTAAGCTTACCGAACCGGCGGTAGATCTCGGAATCGTGCTCGCAGTGGTCTCCAGCTATAAGAATATAGCTATACCGGGCGATATAACGGCCTTTGGTGAAGTGGGCTTAAGTGGAGAGGTCAGAAGCGTGAGCATGGCCGAAATCCGTGTTCAGGAAGCATATAAGCTGGGCTTTCGCACCTGTATCCTTCCAAAGAGCGTTTTACCGCAGATCAGGAATGTTAAGGATGATATGCAGATCATAGGAGTTGAAAGCGTGAGTGAAGCGATCGGGCGGCTGTAGGACTATGTCGTGCGTGGCTTTTTCTGTTCTTGTCACGTGACCGATATCTGTGATACAATGTCTTTTAGTTTATTACGTGGAGGGACTGTTATGATACCTAAGGATCCGAATATGCTTCTCAGTTATGTCAACCTCGGCCTGCGGGATAAGTACGAAGACCTTGATGACATGGCCAGTGCAGAGGGCTTTGATAAGGAGGAACTTCTTAATAAGCTTAAGGAAGCCGGATATGAGTATAACGGGCAGACCTTTGTACGCGTTTAAAATAATATTTAGGAGGTCAATATGAGACAGAAACCTGTTGTAATGATGGTGCTTGATGGTTACGGTATATCCGATAATCATGAGGCTAATGCGATTTATATGGCTAACACCCCGGTTATGGACAAGCTTGAGGCTGAATGTCCGTTTCAGAGAGGCAATGCTTCCGGACTCGCGGTAGGTCTTCCGGATGGTCAGATGGGTAATTCCGAGGTTGGCCATATGAATATCGGATCCGGAAGGATCATATATCAGGATCTTACCCTGATAACGAAGTACATAGAGGACGGAGTGTTTTTTAAGAACGAGGAACTGCTCCGTGCGATCAACAACTGTAAGGAACATGGTTCTGACCTGCATGTCTGGGGACTGCTTTCGGACGGCGGCGTACACAGCCACAACACACATCTGTATGCCATAATCGAGATGTGTAAGAGAGAGAACTTCAAGGATGTATATGTTCATCCGTTCTTTGACGGAAGGGATACACCGCCTGCATCCGGCAAGGATTATCTTCAGCAGCTTATCGATAAGATGAATGAGATAGGTGTTGGTAAGGTGGCTTCAATGTCGGGCCGCTACTATGCAATGGACAGGGACAATAACTGGGACAGGATACAGATGGCGTATGATTCTCTCGTGCTGGGAGAAGGCGTTAAATCAACAGATCCCATTAAGGCGATGCAGGAATCATATGATAAGGACGTAACGGATGAATTCGTGCTTCCTACGGTCATAACCAATGAGGACGGTTCACCCGTATCACTGGTTAAGCCCAACGACAGCGTTATCTTCTTCAATTTCCGTCCTGACAGGGCAAGGGAGATAACCAAGGCATTCTGCTTCTCGGATGATGATATCAAGGCTCAGGGCGGAGATCCTTCGGATACCAAGAGCATAGCATATCTTAAGAGAGCAAACGGTTTCATGCCGCTTACCTATGTATGCTTTAAGGACTATGATGAGACTATTCCCAACAAGTTTGTAGCTTTCAAGAAGGAAGAGATAGTGAATACTCTCGGTGAATACCTTGCTGCAAACGGATTAAGACAGCTCCGTCTTGCCGAGACCGAGAAGTACGCACATGTAACCTTCTTCTTTAACGGCGGTATTGAGGAGCCGAATAAGGGTGAAGACCGTACCCTTGTCAATTCGCCGGCGGTTGCAACCTATGATCTTAAGCCCGAGATGAGTGCTCCCGAAGTGTCTGAGAAGCTTGACGCGGCGATCACTTCAGGAGAATATGATGTTATAATCATCAATTTCGCCAATCCCGACATGGTAGGTCATACGGGTGTGCTTGAAGCAGCAATCAAAGCTGTTGAGAGGATAGACCAGTGCGTAGGAGCTGCGGTGGAAGCGGTTAAGAAGATGAACGGCGTACTGTTCATCTGCGCTGATCACGGTAATGCTGAGCAGATGATCAATTACGAGACCGGTGAACCGCATACGGCTCACACGACCAATCAGGTTCCTTTCATTCTATACAATTACGATCCGGCATATACCTTAAGGGAAGGCGGAAGGCTGTGCGACATAGCGCCCACCCTTCTTGAGATAATGGGTCTTCCTCAGCCGAAGGAGATGACGGGAGAATCTTTACTTATAAAGAAGTGATGATGTAAACAGGTCATTCCGGACATGATGTAAATTATGCCCGGGATGACTTTTTTAGAAAAGGAGGAGAACGGCATGGGCGTTAAATGGGGTGTTATGGGAACGGCAGGTATAGCAAAGGGATGTACCATACCGGGAATGAAGAAGGCAGAGGGCTGTGATCTGTATGCGATCGCGGGACGCAATGAAGAAAAGATCAGGAGTTATAAGGAAGAGTTTGGATTTGAAAAGTCATATACAGGATATGAAGCTCTCCTTGCCGATCCGGAGGTTGAGGCAGTGTATATTCCACTTCCCAACAATCTGCACAGGGAATGGGTAATGAAGGCTCTGAATGCAGGCAAGCATGTACTGTGCGAGAAGCCTCTCGGTCTTAACGCGGACGAAGTAAGACAGATGCATGAGACTGCGAAGGCCAATAACGTTATTCTCATGGAGGCTTACGCATATCTTCACAGTCCCTATATCGAGGCACTCAGGGCGGATATCGAAAGCGGTATAATAGGAGAAGTTCAGTATATTTCATCGTCCTTCCTTACCCAGGGTTATGAGGATGATATAAGAGTAAGACGGGAAAACGGAGGCGGGGCATTGTATGATCTTGGCTGCTACTGTACCACGCTGATCCTTTCGCTGGTGGATTCTGAACCGGTATGGGTAAAGGCTGATGCCGAGTTTAATGATGATAATGTAGATATCTTTACATCAGGTCTCATTAAGTTCGAAAACGGTGTAAGGGCATCCTTTAATGTGGGCATGATGCTTGGTAAGCGCGGAACTACCGGTGATGCAAGATATGACGATCTGTATGTGCACGGAACACTCGGTTATATCAGGTCATCCGTGGAGTTCAATCAGGAGGGCAGACTGGAATATACCATCGTATCTGAGGGCAGGGAGTTAAGAAGGAGCGTTGAAGCAAGACAGAATTATTCGCTTGAGATCGAACAGCTTAACAGCTGCATAGTTAATGAGGAAGAACCTCTTGTGACTGAGGAGTTCTCCTTGCGGAATGCTTCTCTCATGGATAAGCTGCTGAAAGATATGGGATACAGCTCTTAAAGTAAGATTTATGAAGCGGAGTAAACAGGGGCTGATTCTACTCTGGAAGTCACATATAGAATGAAATGTGACGCATAATGCACAAAAATAGCCTTGTTCCGGAATGATCAAATTGTATAATACTAACAAAATGTCATATTTGAAAGAAAATGTGATAAAAAGTGTTGACATCTGAAAATGAGGTGTTATAATAAGACCATAAGATGAATTGAATATTGGCAAACTTACCGAAAGGTAAGGACGCAAAGCTATAGGGTCTAATCCAAAGACCCAGCCGGGACCGAATTCATTCTCAGTGTACCGAATAAGTTCCCAAAAGGG
>JAEEHY010000190.1 GCA_016281085.1 Lachnospiraceae bacterium | reverse complement strand
GCTTCGGTGACACGGAACCGGTATCCGCGACCACAACCTCAATTTCTTCAGGCTGCATGTAGTAATATACGCCGGCTCCTATGAGTCCCAGAATTACAAGTATTATAAGTATCCTTTTTACAATCTTCATCCTCTTTACTCTACTCCTTTTAATGCTTCAACCATATTTATACTCTTGACCCTGGTCGAAATAAGTGCATTTACCAGAATCGATAAACCATAGGTAAATGCTACCATTTTAACGTATGGCATATATGACAGATCGACTATATAATCTGACGTTGGATCCATTGAGTCGATAAGATATTTAATATACAGATGACCGAGAGGTATTCCAAGGACTGTTCCAACCCCCGTCAGTAAAAGATTCTGCTGCTGAAGTATCCATCTGATCTTTCCCGTCTCAAAACCGAGCACTTTAAGCGTCGCAACATCTCTGGTCTTTTCAATATAGGACATTATTCCCGTATTATACATTCCGGTAAAGCCCGTTATCATTCCTATAACTATGATAACGATGACCATTTCATTCATGCTTTCCATAGCCCTTTTCAGAGCACGTATAAGTTCGCTTCTGGATATGACTCCGGTCACTTCTCTTCTGTCTGATGCTATCGAAACGGGTACCGTCATATCTGTATAAACAGTTTTGGGATCGAAATATCCTCCCATTTTTTCAAAGCATTCCCTGCTTATTATTATCCCCTGCACATCCGGTGACTTACATATATCAACCACCGAAACTGTATATATCTTCTTCTGTGTAGGTAAACGGAAGCTGATATTGCTTCCTTTCTTTATTTTAAGGGTATCTGCAGCTTTGTGGCTTATGATGGCCCCGTATTTCGGTATTTTCATATATTCTCTTTTATCATTCTGTACATGGTACAGATTACCTTCATCAACCACGGTTACCGAAAACAGCCTGCTGTCCGTACGGCTCATAAGTTCGGCGTTGGTAACCATGACCATCTGGCCTTTGTATGCCCTTGAATAATCATAAGCCCAGGAATATCCGCCATAATCGGAGAGGTTGATCGTATACTGCGCCGGTCTCAGATCTTTATATATCCATTCATCCTGTTCCACCAGTATTTCATCGAAGCCGAAAGCTCCCATCAGTATTGACGAACAGATAAGGACACCGAATACACCCATTACCGATCTGAAACGGTTAATATTTATATCCCTTAAGTTCCATCGTGTCGCAAAACTCAAAAATCTCCAGATAAAAGTCTTTTCGATAATACCCGCACCGCCTGCTTTGGGAGCTTCGGGCATAAGTATTGTAGACGCACTGAGCACAAGAAGACGACGGCATGACAGGTAATTTGCAAAACCGCTGAATATAACTACCAAAAGAGCTATGACAGGAACAGAATAAGACATTGCCATAGCACTGCCCGGTACGGAATATAAATCATAGAAATCCTCGATCAGCCATTCTCCGAGTCCGTAATAACCTGCAAGCAGCCCCAGAAAGCATCCCATGAAGGAAATAACCACCGTGTATGAAATATAATGCAGCGTTACAGTACGTCTGCTGAACCCGAGCGCCTTGAGTGTTCCTATGACTGTCCTCTGTTTGGCCGTGATCCTTGACATCGTGGTGATGGTACTGAGCAGTGTGATCGTGATGAACAGTGTCGGAAATATAAAGATCATAGTCTCATTAAAATTGCAGTCCGATCTCTGAGTCGCATATGCTTCCTGCTCCGGTTTGGTCATTATGCTCATCGATGTCTTGGATATTTTATCCAGGATTTCGAGCTTCGCAGATTTGAAAGCCTTCCTGTCCTCATCTGTCAGATACATCTGGTTATCGACCGTATTAAGATCTACAATCGCAGTCTCAAAGCTGATGTTGTCCAGCGGATATTCGGATGTATCAAGAAACGCGTAGGCGTAATCCCCATACTGAGCCTCGGCATAGGATTCATCTATCATGAAATTCGTATGCTGGGGTTCATCCACTATTCCGACTACCGGCTCCGATATTGCCTTTCCGTCAATATTGATCTCTACCGCATCACCAATTGAAAGGTTGTGCACCTTTGCAAAATGCCAGTCTATCCATATGCCTCTTTTACCTGCCGTAAACGGCTCACCCTCGATCAGGTACAGCCTGCACACTTCATCGGATTCAATGAAATTAAGCTCAATCTTTTTATTTAAACAGTTCGTAACTTTTCCTAACAGAGAGGTTCTTCTCTCCGCATGTTCTATCTCCGGAATATCTTCAAGCGCATCCAGATCCTCTCTTGTAAATCCTTCGGAGGTAAGAAGCAGATCAAAAAAATTGGTTTTTTTGAAATATCTGTCAGATGACCTCAGACGTCCCTGCGTATCCGCATCAAAACCTGCAAGCAAAAATAACGCAAGGAAGCACATTATGAATATCGAAACAAACTGAACCGCGTTAAACCGCAGGTCGCGGAACATTTTTTTAATAAGATTTTTCTTCATTCCGACTACCAATCAAGATCAAAAGCATCTTTGGGACTGTCATTTTTAGTAACTTCAACGACGGTACCGTTCTTCACATAGATAACCTTATCTGCCACTTCCGCAAACAGAGCATTGTGCGTAACCATAACAACTGTTTTGTTATGAACCCGGCTCTGATCCTGCAGTATCTTAAGTACTTCCTTTCCGGTATTTGTATCAAGTGCTCCCGTCGGTTCATCACACAGGAGCAGTCTCGGCTGCTTGGCAAGTGCCCTTGCTATCGACACACGCTGCTGCTGTCCTCCTGACATCTGAGAGGGGAAATTGTTCTTGCGATCGGCCAGCCCGACCATTTCCAGAGCCTTGAGAGGATCCATTATCTTAATCCCAAGCTCTTCCATAAGAGCAACATTCTCCAAAGCTGTAAGCGTTGGAACCAGATTGTAAAACTGGAATATTATACCGACATCCGTTGCACGGAATTTCCCAAGCCTGACATCATCGAAGGCGGTCAGCTCCTCGGATGCGAAAAAAATCTTACCGCTCGATGCCGCATCAAGTCCTCCGAGAAGGTTAAGAAGCGTACTTTTTCCTGCCCCGGAAGGCCCCAGGATGACTACCAGCTCGCCTTCATTTATCTCAAGATTCACATCGTGAAGCGCCTCGTAAACCACTGAGCCTGTCTTATATATCTTTCCAACGTTTTTAAACGTAATAAGTGCAGACATATCCGTCTCCTCAACATCCTTTATATGTCACCCGCTCCAAACAACCGGATCACATGCGAAGCGTCCGATATGGCTGTTTCAGGATTAATATATAACAAAAAAGTGTACATGTATACATGCACACCCCTCACTAATTCCCCATTAACTCACGAAATCAATTCTATTGCAAAACAGGCGAAAAGTCAAATACATAATATCGTGTGACTTCACGATACTTATGATTTCACTATTTCCTCACCAAACGGAGTTTTTTCACCTCGAAAACCTGTTACAAAATCCTTATCATAGAGCTTCGAGAGCTCATATTCATGATCCAGAACATCTCCGACTATTATAAGGGCTGTCTTATCGATCCCTTCCTTACGCATATCATCTGCAAGATGTTCAAGAGTAGTTCTTAATTTCCTTTCGTCCGGCCAGGTAGCCTTGTAAACAACAGCCACCGGGGTATCTTTCTCATATCCGCCTTCTATAAGCTGCGTGCTTACCTTGTCTGCAAGCCCCGATGACAAAAAAATAACCATGGTCGAATGATGTGCCGCAAATGACTTAAGCTCCTGTCCCTGCGGTACTCCGGTCCGTCCCTGTGCTCTTGCTATGATAACGCTCTGCGATACACCGGGCAGGGTATATTCCGCCTTAAGCGCCGCCGCCGCACCGGCCATTGAACTGACTCCCGGACATACATCATAGGGAATTCCCTCCTTATCGAGTATATCCATCTGCTCCTTTATTGCACCGTAAAGAGAAGGATCTCCCGTATGAAGTCTTACAAGCTCACCATCGCAGTTCCTGATAACTTCCATTACTTCTTCGAGGTTCATATATGCACTGTCATATATCCTGCAATCACTTCCCGCACTCTTTAACAGTTCAGGATTGACAAGAGAACCCGCATATATAATAACATCAGCTTTCTTAATTAACTCGGCTCCTCTGAGTGTTATGAGATCGACCGCTCCGGGACCGGCTCCCACGAAATGTACCATCCTGTAGCTTCCTTCCTTTTTATTTCATCGATGGATTTGTCATAAGGGATCCGGAGCCTTATGACAGTTCCGGCTTTCATATTCTGCTTTACACTTCCGCATGCCGGAATTAAGCAATGCTTCCCGGAAATAACCGTCTGAAGCAAATCGCCGGGAGTTGCTCATCGTTTCCTGGTATATGTCACATAAGTATACGGTATTTCACCGTCATGATGTTCAACGACCTCTCTGTCAAAATCCCCGGGATCAAAGTCGGGAAAGAAAGTGTCACCCTCGAAATCGCCCTCAACTTCCGTTATATACATTTTCTCCACAACGGGCATTGCCTCTTCATACAGTCGTGCTCCTCCCGAAATATAAATCTCCCTGTCTCCGGCAAGTTCTATCGCTTCCTTAAGAGATCCGGCGGTCATGCAATTCTCTTCATCAAACTTCTTCGTATTGGACACAACGATAGTTGTCCGGTTTGGAAGCGGGTGTCCTATTTCCTCATAAGAACGCCTTCCCATTATAACAACATTTCCTGTGGTAAGTTCCCTGAAACGCTTCTGTTCTCCCTTTATCCTCCAGGGAATACAGCCTTTGTTTCCGATCACATGATTGTTCGCATACGCTACTATAAGTGAAATCATAGTACTCTCTCCATTAAATTAAATTGATCCAAATGGCAAGCCCACCGGCAGATCTGCTCCCGCAGGAACAAGGATGGAATTCCATCTGCCCTCGTACAGATAAAATATCATGATATCCCTGTTCAACAGGCGAATTACCTTTATGAGCATGGGCGGAAGAAGCTTATACTCCTTAATATTTATTCCCAGTAATCCATTGGCCGTTATAAATACGCCGGATAATATCTTATCACCGTTTCCATCCACAATACCGTTACTATCTATATGGGCTCCTGTCGGAAGTCCCGCGATCAGATCCCTTGTCATATCAAGAACAGATTGATCCGTCCGGTTTCTGTTCTCATCGATTGCAACAGCACCAAGCTGCAGAGTCAGTCTTGTAAGATAATCCATATCCTCCGCATTACCGGTATAGAAATAATCGCTTTCATCATCATCCGGCCCAAACAGCAACTCGTATACAGGATAATATGGGGGCAACGGTCCGGGCTCAGACTCAGGTTCCGGTGCAGGTTCGGGAGCAGGTTCGGGAGCAGGTTCGGGATCGGGTTCCGGTTCGGGATCGGGTTCCGGACCCGGATCAGGTCCCGGAGGTGCGATTTCGCTCCAATGGGCATAAAGTCTGTAAATACCCGAGAAATCCGCATCACTTTCAACCGGGGTACCGCCTTCAGCTTCCGTAAACCAGCCTTCAAAATTGAAACCATCCCTGACAGGCTGCGGGTAATACCCCGTTTTGTGATCCTCTACGGTAAGTGAATTAATGGCAGTATTGTCACCGTAATTCGGGTAGAACAATACCGTATGGAAATTCCATATTGAATCATCGGGGATGATCGAGTCCTGTGTAAATGACTCATGAAACTGGGCAAGCGTTTTTGTGATCGCAGTGAAGGCAGAATCAGGTATATCTTCCTTCCACAACCTGTTTGTATTAGCAATTATATTATTTACAGTACTTATATCCCCCAACCCAATGATAAATATCCGAAGCATGGGCTCTCCTTCCAGATGTGTGAGTTCAAGTATTGAATCCTTTCCGGGAGGATTGACAGAAGTCTGCAGAACGCTCTTTAATATGGGATATTCGGTCTCTTCATCCGGTATCTTTAATATATTGTTAAACAATGAATTCTTGACAATATGTGCAAAAGCTTCACTCTTAAGTAACTGCAGCCAGTTCTCTCTCTGTTCCGTCCGTACAGCACCTTCGTCTCCTCTGGCATAAGCCAGATATGCATCATTGATTATGGTAAATCCGTTAACCGGATCTGCATCATCTGCATTTATGGGAGCATTTAATACTTCAATTATAAAATCCGATATAAGCTTATTTACCTCAGCCTGGATCGGAGAGGCTTTATAATCACTCTGCTTCCAATCGCCTTCATTAATATGGGTATCAAGCTTGTCGATCATGGTATTGACGCAATCGGCAATACCCGACAGATCGAAGCCCACCTTGGCTTTTTCATTCCCGATCAAGCTGGTTATTTCCACATCATACTCAATTATACGTTCGTCCTGTTCTTCATCGTTTTTTTCCGCATTTATATGGAAGATGAGACCTCTAATATTATAATCCGTATCAACCGTCTGATATTGATCGAAAATGCCGGATAAGAGGTCGGTCACATATTCGCCCAGATCCACATCCTCTTCAATACCGGCTTTATCCTTTATATAACCGGCCAGGCCTGTTTCATTAAAGGCAATATCAGATATCGGCAGCCTTAAATTATAATCAACAGCTGGTGCTATTATTTCCTCTCTTATACCAACCTTTTCATAACTGTAGTTCTGCATGCTTTTATCAAAGTCATCATCGAAAGTTTTCTCCTGCCCTCCGGCCGTAAATTTCCATTTTGAAGTATCTATACCGTCAAAATCCTTATCAAGAAAGTTGGTATTGATCGAAAAATCGTAAACCGCATCTGCCCCGCTTCCTGTAATTTCTATATTAATCGTTCTCCATGCCACCGGATAGGCACACAGGGCAGCGGTCTGAATGTCATAAAGGACATTTCCGTTTTCCGATATATAACGCGCGATATCATTTGCGTGAGCGTGTCCCGTCAGTACAGCAGTCACTCCGGCATCCGCAAGAGCATTCGATACTTCCTCATAATTTGAAATGACATATTCTTTCATAAACGCATCCATAGCATCGGTATGAACCGAATAGTGAGGCATAACCGAATGGTGGCACATGGCAAGGACGAGGTTACCCTCTGCCTTACGTGTCCTGGCCTGTTCAACCACCCATTCAAGAAGTCCCTCCGACACGTATCCCATGGTCTTTTGCGCTTCATTGAATCTTGAATTCACAAGATCGTCATAGCAATACACACCGGTGTCCATTACAATAAGAGATACCCCTTCTGCTATATCAGTAGCATATGAAAGGCCTCCGTGATTCTGTACCTTTGAACTGTCATCATCCGACGGTTCGTATACGGTTCTGGTTCCGCCTTCAATATGGTCGTTTTCACCATATCCAAGACCGGCAAAAACCGTCTTGAAATCCTCAGGCGCGATCCTCCCGGCTGCAGTTATCTCCTCACTGTATTCAGCGGCATAGGAATTGTTAATATCATGATTTCCGTTAACAACATAGATACCCACATCCTCCATGCCTTCCACATTTTTAACGGCATTCAGTTTATCTGCAAACGCTTCCGCTCCTGCATATTCTCCGTTGCTGGTAAGATCTCCGCATGCAACAATAACATCCGGTTTAAATTCCTCAATCTGCCAAAGAGCTGCTGTTACTATTCCGTCTATCTCTTCAAACATCCTTACCTCAGCCCTGGATGCCTGATCAATGACATCATCTGTTGCCCCTTCCTTTTGCGCTTCTGAAACATAATGAGTATCGGAAATAACTGCGATGGAAACAGTCCTTTTTTCCTCATTGCCGGTGCTTATCCCGTTGTTATCGCTTTCCTCCGGTCCGCTTGCCGGACTTCCTTCCAAAAGACCCGAAAGCTCACCGGTCTTTTCTTCCAATAAAGGAGCACCCGAACCGGGAACTTCTTCTGAATTTGAATTAGAATTTACATCTGTATTTTCAGTTGTATTTGCAACTGTATATGTAGCTGTAGCTGCATTTGCATTTGGATTTGCATTTGGATTTGTATTTGTGTTTGCATCGGTACTTATATTTGTATCTAAATTTGCGTTTGTATCTGTGTTTGTATCCGTACTTGTATTTGTATCTGTATTTGTATCTGTATTTGCGTTTGTATCTGTATTTGCGTTTGCGTTTGTATCTGTATTTATGTTTGCATCTGTGTTTGTATCTGTGTTCGTATTTATACTTGTATCGTCGGCTGAAGCTTCCGGTTTTGTTGATATATCTATGTCCGCAGGCGTATCAGTGCCGGGAGCTGTCTCATTTCCGTTTGATACCTCCGGCTCACCGGTCTTTTCTTCCTGTGAAGGGGTGTCCGTATCAGATGAATTCCCCTGCTGTCCGGCATCCTTGTTCTCTACAGATGATATATCACTTACATTTTCATCTGCATATACTGAAAATGATGCACATAATAACAGCACCATTGATAAAATAACAGCCGAAATAAGTCTTGAAAACAATATGATCGTAATTCTGCTCCCAGGTTTCTTCATATAATTCTCCTTGATGCCCCCTCAGGCAAACTTAATTCCTGTGTCCATATCTGTGTTTGTGATATATCGTCCCTAATGTGATATATTGTATCATTTTCCGCTACATACCGCAACTCAACCTTTATAAGAGAAACCTCTCAAATACGATCATCTCCTTATTTAACCACCTGATTCTTTCCATGGCGTTTACCTGTGTACAGATTCTTATCAGCTCTCTCGGTAATACTGTCTACCGTATCTCCCCGGACATAGCCCGCAACCCCGAGAGTCATTGTAACCGCCAGTTTTACACCTTCCGCCTCTATTCGGGCTGCAGCAATGTCTTTACATATCCTGTCTGCAACGCTCTCGGCAACATCGAGACCGGCACGCACAAGGATCAGTATTTCCTCACCACCCCACCGGCAGACACAGTCCTCTTCCCTGACATTGCCGGCGATGATCTTCGCAACCTCCTTAAGTACCTCATCTCCTGCCGCATGACCGTAGGTGTCATTCACCTGTTTGAAATCATCTATGTCAGCCATAATAAGACAGAACTCTTCATCCTTCTTTGCAGCGTTCTCGACGGCATCTCTAAGATAGATATCCATGCTTCGACGATTCATAAGCTTCGTTAACGGATCGTAATTAGCCAATTGCTCCAAAGAAGTATTCTCCGACTGGAGATGATTCTGCATATAATACACTTCCAGAGAAAACAGAAGGGCAACTGCCCACAGGAAACAGAAAGTCAGCATTATATTAAACAGGAACACTCTGTTTATGAATTCCGAAGACACGCGAGGATGCAGTATTGCTCCGGAATGCACACAATACTGCCTGGTAATGATATATATTATAAATACGATAGCTGAAGCTATTATTGGAATTTTAATTTTTCTGTTAAAATGAGGAACCGTATATGCAATGTAGAAGGATAACGGAACAAGTCCCAGTGTATAGGTCATAAATCCCCAATCCCATCCAAGCAGAAAAGAGGCAAGGGATGAATGGAGCAAAACCTCCACAAAGGTAGCTATAAAAATATGTGTATATCTGTATACCACGCCGGTAATGATCGTTATTACAGAATAAAACAGCACAATAATAATGTTGTAGACAAGAAGAAAGCTTACATCTACTTCGTGAAACAGCCACACAAAAAAAAGATGAATAAATGCCAGGATGGCTCCGCTAGCCTGATACTTTCTGCGATCGTTTATCTTTCTCTCACCATGAAACGTCCTGCTCACGGCAGATATAAACCTGTCCATAGGATTATCTTCCCCTCAATCCATGTTAATATACTATGACTTTCTAATAACATTCGCTATTATATTATTGACTTAACAGTTAAATAATATCACAAAACACCCGCTATGGCAAACTTACGGATCAATAAGGATGCCTCCTTTATCGGATCACCGTTCATATCGATCCAGTGTATATCCTTACGCTTTCTAAACCATGTCATCTGCTCCTTGGCAAGATGTCTTATCTCCATGAACAGCTTGTCGTGAAAAGCCTCAAAGCTGTCAAATTCGCCTCTTAAATACATAAGTATGTATCTGTATTCAAGACCAAGCTTGTAGAGGAATTCATCACTTGCTCCCCTTTCACGAAGGTTCTTTACTTCGTCTATCATACCCATCTCAAGACGACGGTCAAGACGGATCCTGATACGCTCATACAGCACATCTCGCGGCCATGTAACTCCGATGACCAGAGAATCATATCGCGGACTGCTCGGTTTCTCACCTGTCTTCCCGCTGAGCACCTTCTCTACCGCACGCTCTACCCTTCGCTTATTCATAAGATCCACTCTTGTAAGTGCTTCGGGATCCTTCTCCCTGAGTATTTCGATCAATTCATCAAGTGTTCGTTCCTCAACCTTTTTGCGAAGCTCCGGATCCGGCCTGCTCTCGTGGAGGTTGTAGCCATCCACTACCGCATTTATATACAGTCCCGTTCCACCGACAAGAAAAGGCGCTATTCCGCGTGAATGAATATCATCGATCGCCTCATATGCAAGCTTCTGGAAGTCAGCCAGTGAGAAATAATCGTTTGGCGAAGCAACATCCAAAAGATGATGCTTAACACCCTGCATCTCCTCCTCCGTTATCTTGCCGCTCCCAAGATCAAGTCCCCGAAACACCTGCCTCGAATCGGCCGATACTATCTCGGCTCCGAATTCCTTCGCAAGCTCCACTGCTATATCGCTTTTGCCTGATGCGGTTGTGCCTGTAATCACCACAAGTTTATTCATACTGTTCCTCTATCACTCCCCCGCCGATAACGCAGTCGTCATCATCATACAGAACTGCCGACTGTCCTGGTGCAGCGGCACGCACGGGCGTGTCAAAATAAATCTCCATCCTGTTATCGTCAAGCACTCTTGCAAGCGCCTCCTGCGGTACATAATGATAACGTATCTTAACCCTGCATTTTATTTCGGTTCCGGCATCCGGACATGGAAGGCTGAGCATGTTTACATCCCTGCATATTATCTTATCCTTATACAGACAGGCTTCAGTTCCTATTACGACTTCATTGGTATCTGTATTGATACTTTTCACGTAGGCAGGATAGCCAAGAGGCAGACCCAGTCCCTTCCGCTGTCCTACCGTATAATAAATGATCCCCTTATGCCTTCCAAGTATCCTTCCCTCCTCGTCAACGAAGTTCCCTTCCCCCGGTAACTCTTCACTGTAGTGTTCCTCAATATACTCTGCATAGTTGCCCTCTGTAACAAAGCATATTTCCTGAGAATCGGGCTTGTTCGCAACGGGAAGCTCTGCCTTCGCGGCAATGTTCCTGACCTCTTCCTTTGTCAGCTTTCCGAGCGGCATAAGAGTCCGGCCAAGCTGCTCCTGCGTAAGCTTATACAGCATGTAGGTCTGATCTTTCCCGGTATGTTCCGCCTTCTTAACCGTATATCTTCCGTTATCAAGCTTTACAACCGATGCGTAATGCCCGGTTGCGACGTACTTTGCCTGCATGGTATCCGCCATGTCAAGCATACGGTCCCATTTCACATAACGGTTACACTCTATGCACGGATTAGGTGTCAGACCACTGACATAATCTTTGATGAACGGATCCGTAACCTTATCCCTGAACTGTTCAAAGCAATTATGTACGTAATATGGGATATTTAATTTCGCGCAGATATTCCTCGCATCATCTATCTCGCAGCAGCGGCTCTCCTTACCGTCCCCGCCGATCCATGAACGTAATGTTACACCGATAACATCATAACCTGCCAATTGTAAAAGGTATGCCGTGACGGCACTGTCTACACCGCCCGACATACCCACTATAACTCTGTCCATATGATCATATCTCCCATAGCGAAGCCTTCAGACGCTCATTTACTTCTTAAATACAAATCACAGATAAACTCAGAGACTCTCGAAGCATTTGGCATAAGTTTAACACATTGGTTTCCGATTTGTCAGCAAGAAAAGTATAAAACCTTTTTATTTGATTCACCTAAAAAAACTCATCTTTAATATGTTTGATCACAGATAATGTCACCGCTGTGGCTACTCCCTGGGTCAAAGCAGATCCAACGGATGATCCCGACGATGCATGCACAGATGTCTGATTATTCTGTTTCAGCCTCTTAAGATCCTCTATTTCTTTCTTTTGGAACTCAATCTGTTCACGGTGCATCCTGAGTATTTCATCATTACGTTTTTTATCCTCATACAGTGTTATAGCCTGTTGAATATTCAATGCACGCTTGGTAACAAGAAAATCATACAAGGCTTTCAATGCTTCCGCTGTTCTGTATTCGGGTGGTATGATCTCCAGATAGGAATCATCCTCGATTTTATTCATATCGCGTGTTATATTATCCACCTGCTCCTGAAGCGAATACATTTCAGTAGAAAACTGCAGTG
Source organism: Lachnospiraceae bacterium (assembly GCA_016281085.1). Taxonomy (GTDB): domain Bacteria; phylum Bacillota; class Clostridia; order Lachnospirales; family Lachnospiraceae; genus UBA2868. The sequence continues at coordinate 3,932 of JAEEHY010000190.1, read as the reverse complement.
CTTTACTTGATATATAGCTTTTACTGAAACGCATTCCAAAATAACCTGCAGCTCCTGCTATGAGCAGAAAAACAAAGCGCGAAAGGATACCTGAAGAACTCTCGAACAGATTAACAACTGCTATCAGGGCAGCTCCTGCACATATAAGGTATGGTATAAGACTGTAAAAAACAGATGAATACTTCTGTACATTTTCGGAAACCTCAACCATCTTGTCAGTTAATTTCTTTGCTTTTTTTGACAACTCATCCCTTTTGTTTGTGTTATCTATCATTTTTGTAAGATGCAACAGAAGATCTTCTCCCGCACCCGCACTCTGAGCCTCCATCCTACCGCGCTCAAATTCATATCCTTCCTGCCTTGATTTCTCCAACGCCTGCCTGGTTCGGGTTCTTTCATCATCTATAAGATAAACGGAACCGCAATACTCGCAAACAGTCCGCTCGGAATTCTCCTTTATGGTAAGCCGCGCATTGCAGTTGGGACATTTGTATTCAGTTATTCCGTTTCTTATCACAAATCTTTCCGGCTTCGCAGGTCCACTCGGCTGTTCAATCGTTTCACGTAATGATTTTTTTTCTGAAGCCGGAGTGGACGGATCATTTACAATTACACTTTCCGACATATCCCGGGGAGCTGTTTCTTCCTTCACGGGCGAAGCATTCTGATCTTTGAAGTTATATGAAATTGCCTGATTTTTTGACTTTGCATCAAATGTTTTCCACAGCTCCAGATCTATGTGCATATCCTTCAGAAATATATCGGTACAATCCACACAGTGAACCTTTTTATCAATTCCCTTAACCTTGAATACTCTGCTACACTCAGGACAAACATACATTGAATATTCCATAAATACGCACCTTCCTTTCAAACACCCGCTTATCCTTCTATTCCAAAATCCCGCTGGATCTCAGTGGCTGCATATTGTTTTTAAGCAGAAGTTCGTTCACATTTATTATATTTCCGGGACGATCATTGAAGCAGGTCATTATCAGAGCATCTCTGGCATCACGTGCATACAGTGTTTCCATCCGGTACAGTCTCAACGCGTACTGTGTTTCTTCAAGAGTGAATTCGGCTGCATAGCATATACGCAAAATAACATCCCTCTGCTTAGTCACCTTCTCCTGGGTCAACAGTTTGTAACCATATCCCTGGTTGATATCGGCACGCATGATTATGTCCTTTTTCATAAGATTCTTCTCTTTGATCTTTTTATTCATGTAATCCATGAAATTTCGTCCGTTGCCGAGAAGATCGTCTGCATTCTCCCGAAGAAATATAGCTATCTGTTCCGGATGCACACTTTCAAGCTTAATTTCCAGCTCACCTGTATCCTGCTTTTGCATCTCATATCCTTTCATAATTAATGTGATACCTTTATTTTAGCAGTGTACTTATGTTTTCGCTCCCACCCCTGTGGTGGGAATATAAAAAGAACCTCTGCATCTACAGGGGTTCCTCTCCATTACTTTCGAGTACATCGTTTAAATCAAATATGTCTCCGGGGCGGTTATTAAAGCATGCCATTATCAATGCGTCACGTTTGTTTCTTACATACAGGATATCCAGTGGATACAGCTTAAGGGCTCGCTGGGTTTCTTCAAGACTGAAGCCCGCCGCATAGCAGATCCTGAGTATTATGTCTCTGCTTCTTGTATTTTTTTCACCGGTAAGCAGCTTGGAGCCATATCCCAAACTGATATCCGCATCAAGAAATACATCCTTCTTAAGCAGTTTTTTCTGTTTGAACAATTCATTCATGTAATTCATGAAATCCCGGTAGCCGGTCATCAGTTCTTCTTCGTTATCAGCTACAAAATCCTTTATCCCGGACGGATGCACACTTTCGAGCTTCTTTTCCAGTTCGTTGGTTTTCTTATTGTACATTGTATAATCCTCTGTGAAAGTATATAATCTGATTAACTATTCAGAACAGCACATATATTTACAAATATATGATACCAAACCGGCCTTTAACGGGAGATTTCAAGTGGTAAAACGAGGGAATGATACAGACGAATACAAAGAAATATCCGTTCTTAATGCCGAACACGGTATCTATGTGGTTCAGCATATACACACGGGCACTATCGCACTCAAAAAAATTTTGTCCGTGTATGACTCCGGTGTTTATCTTCAGCTCTATGATCATCCCGTTAAAGGTATTCCCAAGATCTATGCTCTTAATGAAGATAATAACACACTTACGGTCATAGAGGAATTCATACCCGGTTCAACTCTGCAGGATCTCTCTTTAAAAGAAGGGAAAATATCTGAAACAGACCTTGTTGTTTATATGATCGGACTTTGTGATATTCTCTCTTCATTACATGGACAGAAGCCTCCGATAATACACCGTGATATCAAACCTTCGAATATTATGTTAACCGATGACGGCCGCATAATTCTTATAGACTTAAATGCTGCCAGATCATACAAGCATGGGCAAAGTCAGGATACCAGGCACTTAGGTACCGAGGGGTTCGCACCACCGGAACAGGTAGGCTACGGTCAGACTGTTCCTCAGACTGATATTTATGCAGTCGGAGTCACAATGAATGTACTGCTGACAGGTGAACTCCCCGCCGAAAAACCTTCTTTGGGTACTCTAAAGCCGATCATCACGAAATGTGTAAAGAACGATCCCGAAAACCGTTATGCCAATGCAGCTGTTTTAAAGAAACAGCTGGTATCTGCCAAACGTAAGCTTGACCAATCCAATCATCACCCTCATTTAACACCGAAATCAGTTATACTCTTCGGAATTGTCGCAATGACTGTTCTTATATCGTTACTGCTCCTCTGTAAGCGGGCCGGGATGAATGGGTCTGACACCAACAATACATTAACCGATTGGGAAGCAATGGATACTGAACATACAGATAATGTATCTGTAACCGGAAATAAAGCAGATAAATCCGCTCCGGATATAGGAAGTGCTGCAGGTGTATATACAGGTAATGATTCTGAGGTACTGGTACTTGATGAAGACGGTATGGCTTATTACTATTGCATAAACAATGAATTTACAGAACTTGAATGTCCCTGGCGGCTTGAAAACGATCGTCTGTCGATTGATTTTGCCAGAATGCACTGCACGGTATACGCGGACATTTACGACAATGATTATTCCGAGCTGATAATGCGCTCGGACAGCCGTAACTGGAACACTGAAGTGTTTAAAAAGATCGCCCTTGAACCGGATGATTATATCGGACGGAAAATAGAAATGTATGATAATGCCGCTTCCATGAACAGTGATGGAACTATTAGTTATGTAAACCAAGGAATGAAATTTATAATTCCAAAAAACTTTATGGATTTCGAGGATGACTATGATCAGGCAAACGACATATCATTCTTCGTCGTGGTAGATGCCGATGTCCACTATACGGCCGGATTGGCATTTCTTGGGTATGCAACCGGGTTGACGCCGGAAACAAAGGAAAACAGGATCATGGATGAATTCCATAAAAACGCCTCAAATTTCTTGAGTGAGGTATCTGTTTCTGACCTTAAGCCAAGACTGGTTGCAGATATGCCGGCATATACAGTTAATGTGTCGGGCAGATACAATAAAGGCTTTGGTCCACTATCGGGGCTGAAAGTAAACGGCCGTTCCGCATTGATATTAAACAACTCAACACGAGGATGTATATATATATCAATCTTGCAGACTGACAGCCGTTTTTATGATATAAATACTGATTTTGAATATATTCTGGATTCAGCTACGGTTAATTGAAACAGAGGGACGTACATTCCTGTTGTTTCACTAAGCATTTTGCAGCAAACGCTCCACTATATCTCTCTTCTCATACAGCACACATCCACCCTTGTGATCCTCAAGAAGGTGACCGTTATCTCTCAATGCCCGAAAGAGCCTTGAATTTATCGCCGCCTTAAGCGAAGTATCCCTGACATTT
>JAEEHY010000189.1 GCA_016281085.1 Lachnospiraceae bacterium | reverse complement strand
TTTTATACAGATACATCTGGGCAAAATACATGAGGATTCCGCATAGCAGTGCTATAAACAGCTTCATCTCCTACTCCACTCTTCAGACGGAACTTCTATTGAATCAACAACCTCTTTGATCATCTTTTTCTTATCTTCCATGGAACGGCCGGAATACACTATGATCCTGTGAGAGAGCACATATTCGCTCAGGTACTTGATGTCATCCGGAAGGACATACTCTCTTCCATTAATAAACGCATATGCTTTGGCCGCTTTCAGAAGCCACAGTGTACCTCTGGGACTGACTCCCATCCTGATCGAACCATGCCCTCTTGTCTTCTGCACTATTTTAACAAGATACTCCTTCAGATCATCATGAACAAAAACACCGTCTGCCAATTCCCGCAATTCACAGATGTCTCTGCAAGAGCATACCGGCTTTATCTTCTCGTTTACCTTCCCCTCATTTATAACATTGAGCATACGGACTTCTTCTTCGGCGCTGAGACTTCCCATGGACAGTCGCATAATGAACCTGTCAAGCTGAGCTTCGGGGAGCGGAAAAGTACCGGTTGTTTCAACAGGGTTCTCCGTTGCCATTACTACAAACGGTTCACTCAGTCTGTAAGTATTGCCATCCACCGTGACCTGACTTTCCTCCATGGCTTCAAGCAGGGCCGACTGCGTTCTCGGAGTGGCTCTGTTGATCTCGTCAGCAAGCATTATATTGGTCAGGATCGGTCCCTTGACAAATTCGAACTGTCCCTTTGCCTGGTTATAAATACTCAGTCCGGTTATATCGGCCGGAAGCAGATCCGGTGTGAACTGGACTCTTGAAAACTCACCGTCTATGGAAGCTGCGAAAGTCTTGGCCATCAGAGTTTTACCTGTCCCCGGCATATCCTCTATAAGAAGATGTCCTCCGGCTATCACACCCGTAAGTACAAGCTCCGTCACCTTCTCCTTACCCACTATCACGCTGTTTATGCTTTCCTTAAGCTTATTTACTGTCTCTATTCCCTTTTCCCGTTCCATGTCCTCTCCCTGTTCCTCATTCGTAGACATATATACTTTAACTATAATATACTCCATTATTATTGAAATTGAAATATAAAGGTAGCTATTCAGAACAGGCTCACTTGATTTTAAACGAATTTGTGCTACTCTTGAAACATGAAGACTGTAAATATATACGCTCTTACAAGGATAAATGATCCCGAGGAGCTGGCGGGGCTCGAACGCCAGATGTCGGGAAGGCCTTATTTCCTGAAGATAAAAAGCTGGGAAATAACGGGACTTCGTGCGCTCACCGAACATCTTACGGAAAGTCTGGGAGATATATCGGCCCTTGATTTCTACTACTCCTTTACGATACCAAAGCTTGGTAAGGAATTCGACCTATTAAGGATTAACCTGGATACAGTCATAAACATCGAACTGAAAAGTCATCATGTGAGCGATGACAGGATCAAATACCAGCTTCAGCAGAACCGGAACTACCTGTCGTCTCTTGGCCGCAGCATCCGTTCATACACATATATAAGCAGCGAAGATAGGCTGGTCAGACTGAGTAACAGCGGCAATCTGATATCCGAAGCCTGGGATACACTCGCCCGGGATATTAAGGACCAGACAGAGTGCATCACAGACAACATCGAACAGTTCTTCAAGGAGGATCAGTACCTGATATCACCTCTTACCGATCCCGAGCGCTTTCTCAAAAACAACTACTTTCTTACATCACAGCAGAAGGATATTAAGAAGCATATACTTTCTGCGATCAAAAACAACGTAAACGACGGGCATTCCGTTCAGGGCTTCACGGGACTCCCCGGCACCGGCAAAACACTCCTGCTGTATGATCTTGCCATGACTCTTACGGAAGGCAGCCGGAGAGTATGTGTGCTTCACTTCGGCTCATTCCCTGATGAAATGCGCACTCTCGACGAAAGGCTCAAACGAATTGATTTCTACCCCGCGGCTGCCGATACCTCAATTCCCGACCTCGATCCGTACAATTACATTTTTGTTGACGAAGGCCACAGGATGAAGCAGAGCTTTCTCGATGAACTCATGGCCTACTCTTCAAAGAACGGGAAACCGGTTATAATTTCATATGATCATGAAGCCGCGATCTCACCTTACGAACGGCCCGACGATTCCGGAGAGGCCATCGATAAGCTGCCCGACATCATAAAATACAGGCTCACCAACCGGATACGTATGAACATCGAATTGTCCTCCTACATTTGCTGTATCATGCAATGCACAGGTAATCACAGGATGAGATCCTATCCGTCGGTCTCGCTGTATTATGCGAAGGATGAAGAAGAAACCGATATTCTCCTGAACAATCTTTTTATGTACGGATATACGTATATTGCAGACAGCAGCAAGGCGACCTGCCGTGAATTTGATAAAGTGGTAATGGTCATAGACGATATGCTTTATTACGATAAAGAAGGGTTCCTCCGCTCCAAAGGAGAGAAAGGAACCCATGTAAGACAATTGTTTCACGGACTCAATCGGGCCAAAACAGGCCTGGCCATTATTGTCAAAAACAATCCCGAAGTATTCAGGACTTTACTTAATATTGCGGTCAAAGCAGATTAAAGGTGGATTCACCGCCCATCCCAACCATGATCAGCGACAAAGAGCTTATCTGCTCCGTAACCGAAGGAGCTACTTCAAATACAAGAACCGTATCCACCTTTTGCCCTGCCGGAACGGTGTCGCTGTAGGACTTAAGATCGTTAAGGAGAATAGTCATCTGTTCATTGATCCTGCTTCCCCCGTTTACGGTTATCCTGAACTTAACATTTTTGTTGAGCACATCGCAGAGCTTATCCTCCGAACTTGTATTGGTCACATCGAAATGAAGGACAAGAAGCTGCTTTCCCTCTTCTGCCTGCATTGAAAATGCCAGTACCCCTTCCTCCGTCGGCGGGTAAATATCCGCAACCTCATATCCGGTGTATTCAACCTCAAATCCTTCCAGTTCCAGCGTTTCGGCAAGCCCCTTATCAGGAACCGCAATTCCACCGGCCATATCTTCCGGCATATCCGCCGCGCTGTCCGTATCCGGCAATTCATCATCAAAAGTATCATCCGAAGATGTTATATCTTCAGTATCTTCAGGAGCCTCCATCTCATCGGCCGGCGGCACGACTATCGGTGCAGGAGTAGGTCTGGGGTTTCCCAAACCTCCCTTTTTGTCTGCTATGTATCTCATCAGCACCCCGGCAGCATACTCCGCCACCAGCTCTTCCTCATTCTCCGACAGACCTGTAGATGCAGCAAGACCACACCCCGACAGATTTAACGAAAGCAGCATGATCATACCGTATGCAATTATCCTTTTAAGTCTTCTCAGCATGTAGTTCTCCTGTCAAGCTCAAACCAGAATTCCACTCCGTTTTCATGGTTGATCACGCCGTATCCTCTGTTAAGGGTTTCCATAACCGCCTTAACGATCGACAGACCGATCCCGCTCCCTCCGTACTCCCTTGTTCTTGCTTTGTCTACCTTATAGAACTTAGTCCACAGATGAGGTATGGCTTCCTCGGGGATCGGATCTCCGGAATTAAAAACACTTACACGTGTATATTCACCTTTGTCCGATATCCGGACAGATATCCTGTTCTCATTCTTGCAATAATGTATGGCGTTGGAAAGGTAGTTGTTCACCGCCTGCTCGACCTTAAATTCATCAGACCACACATTCATTACATCCCTGCTGTGCGACAGCTCGATATTTATATTGTTTTGCTTAATGAGTATGGAAACACTCTCAATACAGTTGGAAACAAGCTCCACTATATCGAAACGCTCCATTTCCACATTCCCGTTACCGAATTCCAACTGATTGAGCTCCAGCAGATTCCTCACAAGCTTGTTCATCCTGCCGGCTTCGTCAATTATGACATCACAGTAGTAATCCCGGCTTTCGCAATCCGTATTGACGCAGTCCTTAAGCCCCTCCGAATATCCCTGTATAAGAGCGATAGGCGTCTTCAGCTCATGGGAAACATTTGACAGAAACTCTTTACGCATTTCCTCGGCTTCCGACTTCCTGTTAAGCTCACTCATCAGGTTGTTGTTTGCCGTCTTCAATTCGCTTATGGTCTTCTCAAGCTTGTCGGACAGGTTGTTCATATGTGTACCGAGCAACGCTATCTCATTGTCTCCGCCGCTTGTATATTTAACATCAAAATCAAGCTTGCTCATCTTCTCGGAAATGTCAACCAGCTCGAGTATCGGATCGGTCACCTTCCGCGAAAGGATAACATTTATCACCACTCCGATGATAAGTACGATAACTCCAGTATAAACAAGAAGCCTGTTGGATATCCTTACACTTGACTTGATACCTTCCATGGGACTTCTCATAAGAATGAGCTCGCTTCCCGACAATGTACCCCACAATTCAATATAATCCGTATGCATCCTTACATCCTGGTTCTTCTGTACGGTATACATCTTGGTGGAGTATAATATCTGATCAACAGGTTCGTCGGAAAAAAGATATCCTAATAATCTATCGGTCAAAACTTTGGAATCATTAACCGTTGTCCGCAATGTATTTGTATCGGCATCGATCACAAGTATCTCCAGATTGTATCTTGCCGCAACCTGATCAAGGCCCACTGCGAATTCCTCCGAATCAAGACCTCCGCCCTGGGAGTATTCGTTTATGAGCCTGTAGGCTTCATCAAGCACCTTCTCTTTTTGTTTCATATAAAAAGGTTCAAGAAGCAGAGTATTAGCCAATACGCACAGCAGGATCATTGCTACCGTTGCCGCGCTGAATATCAGCATAAACTGCTTCCTGATAGAATGTTTCATGTATTACCTCCGGGAATATGTTATTTATTCATCCGAATAGGGATCATCATCATGATCCTCCCCATGGCTTTCTTCTTCATCGTCTTCTTCGTCATGCTCTTCGGCTTCCTGTTCTTCCCTCTTCTCTTCTTGCTTCTCTTCCTTCTTATTGGTGTTTGCGTCAGCTCCTTCTCCGGCTGCCTCGGCGTCCTCCTCCTGAACCTCCGGCTCCTTGACCTTTACGACCCATCTGTAGAAGAAGGCATGATTTCCTATCATATTATACTCTGTAATTCCGTAGTAATCAGCATAATACTTGGTCATAAAGAAGAGATAATCACCGACACGGGCTCCGTTAAGAACCTCCTGTGCAGCTTTAACACAGGTGGAATTCGGCCCCTTGGAAATTATCAGTTCAACCTTTCCCGAACGGTATGAGGCGAACTGCATATTCTGCTGTATTACCGCTATTACTGAATTCGGGAATGCGGAGCTCTTGACACGGTTCATGATAACCGAGCCGACTGCCAGCTTGCCTGTGTACGATTCACCGTCTGCTTCAGCCTGGATAGTTGCGGCAAGCCATTCAAGCTCCGAGGCGCTCGCTGCATATGATCCCGAAGTATCTTCCTTCTTAAGCGCAAGACGTTCAGCTATCTGTTTGGCCAGCTGCGCCTGTGCGGCTGCTGTCTGTGACTCCAGTGATTTCATGGTCTTGTCAAGCGCAACCAGCTGCTCATCATAATTCTTAAGCTTATCTGCCTCGGCATTTATGCTCATATTTGTTGAATGAAGCATATTTCTGGCCTCATCACTAAGATCCTCAAGCTCCTCGTACTTGGTATCGAGATTGTCCTGATATGCATTTAATTCATCTTCTCTCTGTTCAACCTCGGATATTTTACTGTGCAGCTGTTCCTGAAGCGCATTACACTCAGCTATCTTCTGTCTGTCGTAGCTGATCATCGCGTCCATATACACATATCTGTTAAGAGCATCCCTGAAGGAATTGGCCTCGACCAGCTTCTGTATCATTCCCCTTGAACCGCCTTTTTCATATACGCTCCTTATGCGGTTCTTAAGAAGCTGCTGTCTTTCATCTATTTCCCTGCGTATTTCATCAAGTTCACTGTTAAGCTGTACTATCTGGGAGGACACTTCGGTCATTGCCTTCTCGGTCTCCTCTATCTCTCCCGACAGATCGTCAAGCTTACCCGAATATCCATTGATCTTGCTTTGAAGGGATGCACTCTGACCCTTAAGCTCACTCACATTGCTCTGTGTGGCTTCCTTCTGCTGCTGCAGCATAGCTATTGAATTCTTTGTTTCCTGCGTGGCTTTCTCAAGATTAGAAATTGTCTGTTGTGTCTGTGCTTCCTTCTGCTGCATACTGGATATCTTATCCTCATATTCATCAGCGAAGCATTCGTACGGTACAGCTGTCACTGCAATGGATACGGTCATTACCGCAAGCATCAGCCATGCTGTAAAAGACTTGTAAATACTCCGATTCCCCTTATCGTTTCTTATGATTCCCATATCAAATTATACTCCCTTTTTAAAATCCCCTTTTAACAAACAGGCTTTCCCACAGCCTGTCGTTTAATTGTAACACAATGTTATGTAAATTGGAAGTGCTTTTATACCATACAAGCCATATTGAGCCATATCGTGCAATGTTCAAAAAAAGGGGACCGACTCAAGATCGATCCCCTGCCTGTTTCAGTCTGTATTTAATAAAGCTTTTCCTTTGCAGCATCTCCCGATACGAAAGGCCCCGGGATCACATCCGTGCCACGGTGATTCCCCAGATAATCATGATCAAAGGTGATCGGCGTTCCGTCAGGATTCTCAAACCTCTGGTCAGGTTCAAATGCCTTACCCAGGGTTTCGGTTGAGATCATGTCCGCCTTAAAATCTTTAAGCACTTCATATATGTTGGTATCGAGGAAATAATCTCCATCTTTTTCCACAACATCAACATAAACCTTGCCCGAATCATCCGTAAATGCATTCTTCTCATTTTTCCAGGCTTTCGCACCTTCAAAATATGCATTTCCGTCTATCCATACCGGCAGGTGGGAAAAATGTGCGGGAGCCATTTTCATCATATTCGGATATTTCTCTTCGAGTTCAAACTGAACTATCCACTCATCATAGGTCGGATATTCATCAAAGCACCATGTTCCTGTTTTTCTGTTCTCGACATACTTTTTGTCAGGTTCGGAATCATTGAGCAATACCAGATCCTCTGACGACCACTTCTGGATAAATATGTTGTTATAGAAACGGTCATCTCCGTGAAGGAACGTCATAAAGCCCATGACCTCAGTTCTGTGAGGAATATGGTAGGGAGTATATCTCCAGGTTGTTCCCTCTCCGACCATGGTAAAGGAACCGGCGCACAGGTTATGGACCATGGCAACTCCCTGCGTTGCTATACGGAGAGAAACATCGGATAAGAGAATATTGTTGTCAATAAGAGTCGGTCCGTGACTGACCTCAACAAATATATCCTGGCAGGTCATTCCGCCCTTAAGCTGCTCGGCAAAATCAGGACGCTCATTATCATGCAGCAGATTCTGGGTGATCCTCGTACCCTGTGCTTCCCAGTCGCACCAGATACCCATGGTACAGTGATGTATGTGATTCCTGCGCATTATAACATCGATCGCCGCATGCATCTTAATTCCTGCGATCTCAGCTCCTCCAAGCTCCATCATATTGTTGATGTGATGGATATGATTGTCCTCAATTATACTGAAAACGCCGCCCATACGGCCAATGATCCCACCCTGCTCACAGTGATGGATGTTATTTCTGCGGATTATGTGCCCTCCGATCTTCTCCTTGAGCCAACCATAGTACTGACCGCGGCACACCGAATCCCTCTCCATCTGGGTAGGGCTCTTTACATGCTTAGTTGTATAGAAATTGCTGTTTTCGGGATCATAATAACGGCCCACACATATTCCGGCACATTTACTTCCCCAGATATCACAGTCTTCTATTATCCAGCCTTTGCTCCAGTGAGGACTGATCATACCATCCTGATAAGCTGCAGGCGGAGCCCATGTAGTTGCAGCCTTGTTGATATTAAATCCGCTGACGGTAATATAACCCACACCTTCCTTAGCCGGCATAAAACATTCCCGTCTTACATTGATCTCTACATTTTCACCGTTCGGATCCACTCCACCGAAATTGGCATAAATAACAGTCTCATCATTCTCTGTATCCTGTTCTGCATACCATTTTCTCTTTGACCTTTCGGGATCCCATGAACATTCATACACCTTTGCCTCAAGGCACTCATCAATGCTCAAAGCCTCATACAGTGCTTCGTCATTTAACCATACACAGCCTGTATGCTTATTGGGCTCTGCGAAATACCAGTCGCCGTAAACAAGAGTAGTGTAAGGATTGTAGCTGCCAAAGATACCGTTTTTAACTCTTGCAACCCAGACATCATCCTTGAACGGCTTCCATTCCTTAACCTGCTCTGCGCCCGTTATAACCGCACCCAGCGGTTTTAAGCTTCTGTAAACTATCCTGTTATCTTCGGTTCCCGGATTGACGGGATCAACGTACTCCCTGTAGATTCCGGGAGCTACTATAACTTCATCTCCGGCCTTTGCAACAGTTGCTGCTTCGTTAATTCTTTTGTATGGTAATTCCTTAGTTCCGTTTCCGTCATGCTGTGCATTTGCATCCACGTAAATATTCATATCTTAACCTCTTTCTTAATGATTTTTTGTTATCAGCCCTTAACCGCTCCTGCCATCATACCCTTTACCAGCTTGTCCTGGAAAATAATAAACAGTATGATCATCGGAAGAACCGAAAGCGTCAGGACTGAAAGTATGATCGGTATGTCCAGAGCATGCTCTCCCTTAAACTGGTTAAGCGCCAGAGGAAGGGTCTTATGAGAAGGTGTCTGGAGAAATGTATTTGCGAAAGCGAATTCATTCCACATGGCCACACCGTTGTAGATTGCCAAAGTGGACAATCCGGATTTTGACAGCGGAAGTATGATCATAAAGAAGTTACGGAAGCGGCCACATCCGTCTATCTCCGCCGACTCTTCTATCTCCTTCGGTATCGTCTTCATGAAAGCTGTCAGGATAAATACCGACATCGGCAGTGCAAAAGCTACATACGGACCGATCAGGGATTTAAGCGAATCATATATACCCATATCCGTAGTCAGCTTGAATATCGGGATCAGCGTGACATGCATCGGCACCGACATCATGGCTACTATTCCGGCATATATCAGA
>JAEEHY010000188.1 GCA_016281085.1 Lachnospiraceae bacterium | reverse complement strand
ATAATTTATAAAGCCGGTCACCCAATGAAGATTTACAACATCTGCCTCCAACACATACTTCCTTAAATACCTGTACGGTATTCCAAGGTTGCCAACCGAAAAGTATGACGGTTTCTTATTCCTGTATATAAATCTGAAGATCGCATTCTTAAGCCTGATGCTTACATACTCGTACACCCTGTAAAGATGTGAAGGCGTAATGACTGCCACATCCTTTTGGGCTGCCACTCTTGGAGTTGCCGTCATAGTGAGCAGGGTAACCTGCTCCCCCCTGCTTTCCAGTGCCTTCTTAAGTCTCAGCGCAGGTGAAGATGTTGTCAATGAATATGAAAGCAAGAGGATCTTCATTACCTATATCCTTCCGATAAGTCTGAGAAACCACGCACGAAAAACAAGATATATATACTGTCCGTTACCGATAAAGCCGTACTTCTTACGTATCTTCGCATCCTCTATATGACCGATATAACCCGAGCTCATACCCCCTTCAAGGAAATCGGCAAGCACCTTTTCCACTGGGTGGAAAGTCACTTCACCGGAGTTATACAGACGTATCATAAGATCGTGGTCAGAATTACATTTGTACCTCGTATCATATGTTCCGAACCTTTCATATGCCGCCCTTGATACATAAGCAGCCTGATGGGGAATATTAACACAGTCAAGAAATTCATGTCCGTAAAAACCGCAGCTGTAAACCCTGCCGTCCTTAATGCGGCGCTGCATACCATAGATCACTGTATATTTGTCACCGTCATAGGCATCTGCCACCGTATTAAGCGCACCATCCGTCAGCCGGTCGTCACTGTTGAGCATACAGATAAGATCTCCCGTTGCCATGGCGATACCCTTGTTCATCGCATCATAGATGCCATTATCAGGCTCACTGACAAGCTTAAGCATACCGTCAAGACTGTCACGGTATCCTTCTATGATCTTAAGCGTATTGTCCGTCGAACCGCCGTCGACTATAACGTATTCCAGAGCATCATACTTCTGGGATATTACACTGTCTATTGTTTTTCCTATCGTGTCCTGCGAATTAAGACACACGGTTATTATGGTTATTGTGGGATGCATTTATCTACCCCGGATCACTACAAATATGTTACAGCTCTACTTTACCACGGACTTTCATAACCCCGTCCATATATCCCTTCCAGACATACTTAAGCCTTGTCCCAACGCCGGGTTTTCTTCCCGGTTCAAAGCCTTCCTTAATGACCCTTAACGAAAACAGTATACTTCTGAAGAAATGAACCAATGCCAATACTGAGGTATTTGCACCATATATTTCCCGCGCAAGGATAAACTTGTTACGGCTCGTATAGTAATCCGCAATATCTCCTGTCGTAAGAGAACACTTATGCAGGATCGTTTCCTTCGGATAATAGACTATCTTCAACCCCTTAATGTCGGCTCTCGCGCAGTAGTCGGTTTCCTCAAGGAACAGAAAGTAATCCTCATTCATCAGTCCGACAGTGTCGATCACCTTCTTATCTATAAACATAAATGCTCCGACAAGTCCCCTGCATGATGTCTCCTTATCAGTCAGATGTCTGTTGGTGCGCCCCATCGGGGTATCATCAACGTATCCGGATACATCCTTCCCCGTCTCATCGATCATTCTCGGACCAAGCAGTGCAATCTTCCTGTCCTTCATATGTTTATAGCATCTGTATATGGTTCCCTTATCTATAACCCTGGTATCACTGTTTGCTATAAGAAAAGCATCATATCCGAGATCCGCTGCCCTTTTGATGCCTGCGTTATTTCCGGCTGCATAGCCTCTGTTCTCATCAAGAAGTATGAGCTCGCATCTGTCCTTTAAACGGGATAATTTATCTCTCTCTTCCTCCCCCGAAGCATTGTCAACAACAAATATACCGATAGATCCATCGTCACGCTCTGTGTTCTCAATGCTTTCCATCAGTTCAACGGTATCCTTATAAGATCTGTAATTCAATATGATTATCGCAAGCATATTCCTTATAAAATGAATCCTCAGCTTTATCCGGATGACTCTGTACCTGTTCTGTCCAATACTTCAAGCGTATTCCTCGCCAGAGTATCCGTATTGAAATGTCTGCATCTGTCAATGCCCTGCCCGGCCAGTCTGTTTCTGTGCTCCTTATTCACGATCAGTTCCTTAAGATGTCCTGCAAGTGCCCGGTCATCATGCGGTTCAAAAGTCAGCACAGCATCTCCACCCACCTCGGGTATGGAGCTTGAATCGGAACAGATAACGGGAACTCCTCTTGTCATTGCTTCAAGAACCGGAAATCCGAAACCTTCAAACAGAGACGGAAAAACAAATGCATATGCATGAAGATACATCTCATCAAGCTCCTCATCTGACAGATAACCGCAGAACCTTACCCTGTCTTCAATTCCGGCATCCCGAACCATGGATAATATCTCTTCGTAATTGTTTCCCTTCTTACCGACAATCCTCAGTTCAAAACGATCTCTTATTTCTTTATCCAGCTGTATATAGGCTCTTATCAGTACATTGAGATTCTTGGCACGCTCTATCTCACCCACAAACAGGAAGTAATCCTGTACATCATCCGGCTGCTGTATTCTGTATGTCTGTTTATTCAGTGCAAGGGGTATTACAGTGATCATGTCATCAGGCAATCCAAACCTGCTGCACAGATCCTTTCCGGAATAATCGGATACCGTAATAATATGATCGGAAATGGCAACCTGTCTCTTAAGGTATGTACGCCTTACGAAGGCTACGATGGGCGAATACTTCTCGGGTACAACATACTCGGCAAGATCATGGATGGTCGATACGACTCTGCAGGGCTTGATAAGTGTTGCCCTCGAATCCGGAAGCCAGTAGATATCCGCCTTAAGACGCCTGACCATAAGCGGAAGCCTGACACTGAGGAACAGGTTCCTTCCTACCTGCGAGTTGTTTATATCAAGCTCTATCAGATGGAAATTGTCCTGTTTAATACCCGTAAAAATATAATTCCTCATCCATCTGCCGTAATAAATGTAATACTCATTGGTCTTATCAATATCAGCAAGCGCGGGTAATATTATATTCAGGTAATTCCCTATTCCTCGCGGCTGTTCGTAAGCCAGCACCGCATTTACAGCTATCTTCACAACCCCTCCACGATCCGTGAAAAGCCTTCACAGAATCTCGCATTATTGGAAAATCCGTCCTTCAGCCTGCTTCCTGCCAGTTCATCATAATTAACGATGGCGTTCTCAAGTTCTTTAATATCTTCCACCAGAATGATATTATTGTAGCGGCTGTTTACCGCCCTGCAGAAGTCAATCTGGTGATCGTTAATGTGCTCACCGTAACTCTTCATACGGGGTACAACTATCGGGATCTTACCTTCACGCAGGGATTCTATCATGGAGCTTGGACCGCCATGCATTATTATTATCCTTGCCTCACGGTAATTGTCCATCATTTCCTTCTGCGTATAGAAATCCTTCGCTTCGCAGCATTCTGCCTTATAATCGGAATATCCATTCTGGATGATGACATCTTCCCTGATTATTTGACTTTTCCTTAATTTATCCACGCATTCGATAAGCCTGTTAAACGGCTGTTCGTGCGTACCAACGGTTACAAATATCATATATGTTTCCTGAATATCTTTCCCCTTAGTCATTCCCCGCGCGCCTTACGGTCATAATAAACGCACCGGTGATGTCCGTCAAAATATACTCCCCAGATTTATCGCCTTAGGGTATATCTTCTTCATTTCCTCCCACTGCACAATGAACTTATCCGCAATGGGATATACGAGCCTGCCTGTAAGCGAGCTTGAATCGATCCTGTCGAAAACCTCGATATATATAAGCTTCGCACCAAACAGCTTACCTACATAAAAAAACGGAACCGCTACCGCCGCTCCGCAGGATACTATCAACTGTGGCCGCTCCTTACGTAATATCTTAAATGCCATGAAGGTATTTATAAGCATCGCCTTAAGGCTTCTGTTACTGGGATAGTAACACGGATACATCTTTTCCCCTTCAAGCAGGCTTCTTGCATCCTCCTTGTCAAATGTCACCCAGAAGTGATCCCTGTTCTCCCAAAACGGCTTCAGCATATATAAATGTGTTAAATGTCCGCCCGATGAGCTCACCAGGCAGACCTTGATGTCCTTATCCACTTATTTAAATCCTGTTCTATATATCTTAAAGACGGAATGCAGTCATATTCATTTCATCATCTGTTAAATCAAATGATCGATTCCTGCACCCATACACGTTAAGTATACACAACCTCAGTAACTTGTGCAAGTTATAGTAAACGCATGAAATGATTGCCTTTACTATAATTTAATACTCGGGATAATGATATAAATACTTGCCATGCCTGATACCGGTGTCTTCATGAACAAACTTGATGATATTTCTCGCCTTTGTAAATGTAATATCCTCCATCCACTGTTCACCGTCATAATACACCGCTCTTAGTCCTTCATAATACATAAAGTATTTGATCTTCCAGGAGTTCTGAGTCTTGGGACCCGGAGCTGCTTCCTTTTCAGCCATCATATAGTAGAAGCCTCCGTCATCGGGAACTCCGGCAGATTCGGCGATCTTCTCGATAAAGCCTGCTCCCAAACCTTCATGCTCACCATTTATCGCATCATAAGCAGTATACGGATGTCCTTCCGTATTTACCTTGGGGGCAGTATTGTAAACGGTGTTCAGCTGATTCTGCATTCCGAGCATCACAGTCTTGGCACGGTCTTTAAGTTCGGAATCCTTATATTTGTTTAAGAGCTTATACCCCATGGGAACCAGTACAACAATAAGTGTACCGATAATGATCAGCCGAAGTACCAGCCTGCCCATGGTTATGCCTTTGTTGTTTATATGTTTATTCATATCGCACCGCCTCATGGTTCAAGTATACACAACATCACAGGCTTGTGCAACCGACACATACCCTATATACCCTAAACAAAAGCAGGAGACAGAGAAGCGTTCCCTGTCTCCTGATCACCTACAATTCGGCAAAGCATTGCGTCCCGTAGCCTTCGAACTTAAGTCCTTCGTATATTTACCAGCCGGTGTTCCATACGTGGTTCATGTTCAGGCCTCCGTCAATGGCGTATCCGCCCATGCCCAGTTTTTCTTTAAATTTGTTACTGTCATCTACCGATGACAGATCCTTGTTGTTCCACTTCCTGTTGGCAAGTCTCTCACAGGTCCAGGGATCACCGTTTTTTTCTATATCCCATGTTACCCATATCGAATCTGTCTTATCAAAGTAATACAGCTTGCCGATCGTCCATGCATCTTTATTTTGCGGTGTGGCTATCTTTGGCTCCTGATCCTTCATAACGACAAGTACATAAGTATTGCCTCTAAGGTCAATATCACTGGCTGCTTTCTGTTGAAAATCACCCTTACCGAAAACCTCATCAATTTTTTCACCTATAGCTTTATCATAGCTCTTTGATGCCTGACCCTGCATATAAGCCAATACACTCTTGGCTTCCGCCAGACATTTATCTTTATTCTGATTTTCGGCAAAAGCAAGCAATGTAGGAACAGCAACTGCCGCCAATATCGCCAGTATGGTCATACCGATAACAAGTTCCACCAGAGTGAAGCCTTTATGGGCGCTGCTATGAAATTGTCTGTCTCGGAAGCTTATCCACATTATATGCTCCTGATGATTGCACAAATCATTAACTGAAATCGATGAATAATATATGCAAACTTTAATCTACTTAAACCTTGCTACCTGATCTCTTATCCAACCCCATATAGAATTACCGGTAACTTCTTTACCTGCCGGACCCGCTAATACATAATACTGAATAACGGTTCCTGCATATTTTCTGCCGGTATTAATCT
>JAEEHY010000187.1 GCA_016281085.1 Lachnospiraceae bacterium | reverse complement strand
CTGAAAAAGGAAGTACATTGATATTAGTGAATTGCAGCAAATTCACCACCCTCATATTTTCCCCAGTCTTCTTATTACGGGCGATCATAATGCTGACATCATCGGACAGAAAATCTTCCTGT
The DNA here is from genome assembly GCA_016281085.1 of Lachnospiraceae bacterium. GTDB lineage: Bacteria > Bacillota > Clostridia > Lachnospirales > Lachnospiraceae > UBA2868. The sequence continues at coordinate 15,423 of JAEEHY010000187.1, read as the reverse complement.
CCACTTCTGAGCATAACAGAATCCTTTCCATCAAAATCAAGCAGCGACTTACGAGTAATCACCTCATCAGCCTGCTTCAACCATAAGTTTTCTGACAGGATTCTATATACAATCCCCTCCGTCTTTGTCTGCCTCGAAGTAATTATGGTTTCAAGGCGACATATCTCCTTCTTTGACTCTGAGTAGAAGAAGATGTTTAAAACTGCCTTTTGGGCGTTCCCCAAAATGTCTTTTGTTTCAATGTGATTAATTGGCTCATTATTGAGTATGCCCAGCGACAAAAGTATAACCTTTAATACAGATGTCTTTCCTGAAGCGTTAATTCCTATAAAGCCATTAGCCGGATTCAAATATATATTTGAAAACAAGGAATAAAGGATATCTTTCTGATCCTCTGATACTCTCTGCTGTGCATAAAAGCATATATCAAGCTTTTCCTTAAAAAGCGGTAAACCGTCCGCTGTGATTTTCAGAAGCTTCATACCAAGCACCTCCAAAATTAAAAACGGATTTTGCGTTAATAAATCCTTTCTGCGGTTAGTATACCACCGAATCCGGAAATTATCAACAGATTTTTCGTTTTTAATTATTAGTGTATCTTGGCCATACCCCCCGTCTTCCATTTCGCGATTTTGCACGCATGACCCCCCACGCCGTTCCCTGAGAGCCATACCTGTAGAGATTCGTACCGCCCCTACCCGCGATGGGTCTCCGCTTCGCTCCGATCGGCGCAAAGCCGATGTCCACCGGACATCGTGCGCCCCCAATAGTCCCCTCTCTTCGCGTGTATGGTTGAGTGACACGACTTGCACAGCGCGATCAGGTTACTGCGATCGTGCGTGCCACCTTCACTCAAAGGCAGCTTGTGGTGGATCTCTTCAGTCGGCACGATAATTCCACATTCAAAACACAGCTCACAGAAGGGATGCTCCGCAGCATACTTGTCACGGATCCTCTTCCATACCTTCTCATCTGTTATCTCTTCGATCTGGAAATAAACATGGAACCTCGGTCTCTCAGACTTGCCGTCCTTCACCTTCATGTGGTTGCGGCTGAACGCTATTGCATAGGAAAAATCTCCGAACAGGTCTTCCATGGGAAGTGATTAATTTTTTCTTGACAAAAGGGTCTGTTTAACAGTAAGGTTTTAACAAATCAATAAAATTGTAAAGGAAGAAAATCAATGAAAAACAGAAAAATGATAATGTTAACGACAGCCATATCCTTACTGTTGGCAGGCTGTGGAGATGTAAATATCAATATAAACCAGACTCCCGGCAATCCGGATGCTGAAGAGACATCAGCCCTTGACGAAACGGATGATGTATCCGAAGGTGAGGATGAAGAGCCATTGGTGGGACTGGCCAATCCATGGCGTGATGTCTCTGAGGAGGAAGCAACAGAAGGCAGGGAGCGCATTTTTAAAGCCCCTGATTATGCTTCAAATATCACATGGAGGATAATGGACCCAAATAATGACCCGGATGACGATAAAGAACCACTTGTTGAGCTGGATTTCGACATAGCGGATGAATACAGCACAAGATCGTTTACCGCAAGGTACCGGAAGGATGCCGAGCCGGAGGATGATATTTCAGGAATGTTTTATGAATGGGATGTTGAAGATGAAGGTACACTTTCAGGCTGGGAATTACCCGCTAAGTTCTACAGGTCCCTCGGCAAAGACGAAACTGTCGATCTGTGTACCTGGTATGATGAGGAACTTGGCATAGCCTACTCTCTTTCTGTAGCGGCAGAGGATCTTGACGGTTTTGATATTCAGGCTGTCGTTGAAAATATGTATAACGGGGATGATGATGACAGTGATGACTCAGACATCCCGGGATCGGATGAGGCCGATGCTCATGAAATGACCACCGATATTGAAGGCTGCGACACATTCACACAGATAGTCGATAACCTTGATGCAGGAAAGGGCTATACCAATGTTACTCTCGGTGATGAAGATGTTCTGCTTGTTGCAAGCGGAACTTACGATAACCTCGACGGAAACAAGGCCGCCATAGATGCTGAAATATTCCGCTATGATGACGGTGTACCGTCTTATGCCGGATATGTTGAAGCAGGCGGAACCGCATATCCGCTTGCAGTCAAGGATGAAAGTCTGTATGCGGGTTCCAATCACTCGGTTACCAGATACACGGTTACGGACGGTAAGCTCACTGTAGCGGAAACAGCCGGCGAAACATTCGATGCAGACGGCAACGCAAGTTATTATTATGATTCCGACGACGGAGAAGATCATTCAGACATGGATCAGGACGAAATACAGGAGAAATTTGACGACCTCATCAATGAATATTTCGAGGCGGAAATACTTAACTTCGATGCTATAAAGTAAATCCCGGAAACACCAACCGGCTGATTTCGGTTTCCTGCAGTAATGGCGGTTTATTTCGGTTTCTTTCTGTAATGACAGTTATTTTCGGTTCATTGCGGATATCGAGGCCAGCGTAGGCATATTCACAGGACATATTTCCATGCATGATAAGGACTTGGAGCAGCCCTGTTCGAAATGTTTCTCATATGATCTTTTTGCTGCTCCGGGCATTGTCCTGCTTCTTTCCGATATGAAATACGAGTCATTCGCAAATACAGCACCGTAAAATTGTTCACCTTTTTTATAATTGGGACATACTTCGAGGCACAACCCACACTTTAAACATCTGCCCACCAGATACATATGCTCATAACCGTCCCCGTTATAACCCTTATATTCTTCTATATAAGCATCCGCCTTCATTAAGTTCTCATGGATAACGCTTCTGTCCACCACAAGATCCGCTATCGTAGGAAACTTCCTGAGCGGCTCCAGAACAACCGTATCCTCTTTTATATCCCTTAGAAATGTTTCACAGGCAAGTGCAGGTGTTCCGTTTATCACCATTGCACATCCGCCGCACATTCCCTGAAGGCATGAGCATTCCCACTGTATCCTCGGGACAGGCTTACCCGTTATATCCTTAATATCATCCTTATAATTCAGTTCATCCAGCATCCCCGCTATTGTCTGATCTGCCTTTTTTTCATACAGGAATTCCTGCCAGTACGGTTTTGATACCGGATCATCCTGCCGTAAAATCCTAACTTTCATATTTCCCCTCTTTATCCAGTTCCGTCTTAAACCTTCCATTATCATACGAAATAACGGTTGCCGCCAGGAAGCTGTCTTCCTCTTCCGGATAATCACTTCGATAATGCGCACCACGGCTCTCTTTCCTGAACAGCGCACAGGTAAGTACAGCCTTCGCCAATGTAAGTATTCCCGTTAATGAATATCCGTAATAAGTAAGCTCAGAGCGGTCGTAACGGATCCTGTCCACTACAGACAGATAGTAAGCCACATCCTCTATTCCCTTTTTCAGATTTCCTTCATCCCGCACAATTCCAAGGTTTGCGCTCATCGTTTCGGCAAGCATATCTCTTATGTACATAACAGGAAAAAGGCTTTCGGAACTCTTTAAATCTGCAAGTTCATTCTTAGCTTTGGCAATTTCCGTTTCCCAATCGCTCTCTTCACTTATTTCCCACGCGTATGCTACCGCATCCGCCGCCACTTTGGCACCGTGGATCGCTGCAAGGATCGAATTCCCTCCGAGACGGTTGGCACCATGATAAATGGAGGCGCATTCCCCTATGGCGTAGAGGTTTTTGATATTGGTTTCATGTGAGTTATTTACCGCTATCCCTCCCATAAAGAAATGGATTGAAGGAGCAACGGGGATGCTTTCTTTCGAGATATCGATCCCTCTGTACTTCATACACAGTTCATATACCTCGGGAATCTTCTTAAGTATCTTCTCTTTCCCAAGAAAAGAGATATCAAGGAATATGTCTCTTCCGGTTCCGGCCATACATCTTGATACAACGTCTCTTGGCATAAGATTTCCACGTTCGCCGAACATATCCTCCATAAAATATATCCGTTTACCGTTCTCTTCGTAATACAGCCTCCCGCCTTCACCTCTTACCGCTTCCGATACCAGCATTCTTTTCTGCGAAGTTTCGATCGTTGTCGGATGATACTGGATGAATTCAAGATTTTTCAGCTCAACACCCTGCATGAACAGCTTACCCTGCACATAGCCGTCACACAGGGTAGAACCGGTGGTTTTCCCGAACAGAGCATTCTGTCCTCCGGTAGCGACCACAACACTGTCTGCCATGATCGCTTCAATATCGCCGGCTGCTTCATTATAAAACAGGACACCGTAACAGACTCCGTCCTTTATGAGAGCACTGTGGAAATCCATCCACAAACGCCTCTTTATAAGTCCCTTACCTTCAAGTCTCCTGGCTTCCATAACAAGTGCGGTAACGATCTGCTTACCCGTTGAAGAGCCGCAGTAGCAGGTCCTCTTATACGACTGTCCGCCAAAAGCCCTGTGCGAAATATTCCCGCCGGCTTCCGTTGTAAAAACAGTCCCAAGGTTTTTAAGCCAGTCTATCACTGCAGGCGCATCCTCACACAGGCCTTTCACTGCATTTCTGCCTGCGATAAAACGGCCGCCCTTTAATGTATCCTCAATATGACTGTCTATACTGTCTCCCGGATCGCAATTTGACATAACAGCATTGATCCCACCCGCCGCCAGGACCGACTGAGCCCTCTCGGAAGGAAAAGGGGACACAAGGATAACTTTCATTTCTCTCATTGCACATTCAATTGCACAAGACAGCCCCGCTATTCCGCTGCCTATTACCAAAACAGTTTTCATACATTCCGCCTCAGAAATGATCAATTCTTAATAGTTAAAACATCTTTAGCTGTACCGACAATGTGATCACGGATGCAGCCGTAAAGATCGCTATACTTATTATCAGCACTACCGTGTCAATGATCTTCTTTTTCTTCATATCCTCGAGCAGACCGAGTGTTATCAGCGCATTACTGAAGGACATGGATATATGCAGCATAAGCGCGGCATAAAAAAGTATCAGCGTTAACTCTATCAGATATTTAACAGCGCTCCCCGCATTCCTTTTAAGAAGTTCGAATTCAAACACATGGACCGGAAGCAGGATGACCATCATCATTGCACTTACACGCTGAATAACAGTCCTTATATTTCTTCTTTTGTATGTAACCGTCACTGAGTCCGTTTTCGTAAAGACGATCAGCATCGACAGGATCACATGTAACACCACAACTCCCAGAAGGACGAAACCGGTCAGCTTGGAAACAAGCGGATTGTAGTAAAACGTAATATAAGCAAACATCTGATATACAGCATGCGCGGTCATCAAAAAAATCGTGATAAGCCCTAATACGGCATTTGTCTTTTTAAAATTCATAGTAAGCGTTCTATTTCCTCCTGTATAAGCGCAGCCGGGAGGGCACATCCATCTCCGTGAACATAGACATTACTTATGGCTTCGGCTACCGTCTCATCATAAGATATGCCGCCGTCATCCTGTATTCCCGTTGCATATCCTGATATCTCACTGCAGAAATCCTCGTAGCTGCCTTCCTTACCATATTCGTTCTTATATCTCTCATAAGCTCCTTCACACAGGCTCTTTGCGAACTCCTGATTATCGGCAAGCTGCTGCATATTGTAATTTGTATAGGCATCTGCATTCTTCTCATCGATAAAGACCGTATTACCGAGTCCGTACTGCTTACTGAGTATGCTGCTTACGAGTGCATGCCCGAGTTCATGTACAAGCACTGCCGTTACGTCGGTACCTTCGGTCCAGAAGCCGTCCCGCACATTTATCCTTATCATGTTCTCCATCCGTCTGCCGTTCTCGAAATCCTTGGCACGCAGGAGTATCTGCTTCTTTATCACCATGGGATACAGACCCTTCGAGGGCGTATTTATGATATAGGTATCGGTTTCAAACAGCGCGATGGCTGCTACGGACTCACTTACATCATCCTGTACCGTTATATTGGTGAGATATCCGTTTAAAATGGGATATTTACCGTACATATAATCGCATGCATCCTTAAGAGCCACGGCAAGCTCAGGTTCCATATGCTTAAGATTCACTGCTTCCATACCATAAGTCATCTCAAGATACTTTTCCACTTCCCTGACGCTCTCATCCTGTGATCCGTCACGCAGAAGCTCTCCCTGCGCCCTGAGTATCTTACGTGCAGTCTTCTCATTAGGAACATAGACCTCCGCATGATCGTAAATATTTGTACTGAAATCCCGTTTAAGCCTTTCTTCCTCCATTAAATCACAGCCAAACAGAAATACTGCAGTCAATGACAGGATCAAAAGACTCCGGATAATTGTGATAACCCTCGTTATTATATTCTTACTTTCCTTCATACGAACAGTCCTTTGCATGTTCAACAGATTGTCCCGTATCTTTAACCTATATCAGGAGCTTATTTAATCTCAAAGTCTAAGAATCCCTTAATATCATCAAAGGAAAGCTCTTTTCCGTCAAGATTTTCGGCAAACACTGCATACATCGAACCATCAGGAAGCTCGCAGGCCGCTATCGCCTTATTGAATACTGTTCCATCATACAGATAGCTCGCTGTTTTGCAAAGAAAGCTGTTTCCGTTATGATCCGTGGTCTTGGGTCCGTCCTGCTTAACCTTTTTCGCATTATCATTAACGATGCATTCCATATCAACAAGCTCATTAAGGTCGTCATACATTTCCTTAGCATAAAAGCAAAGATATATATCACATCCGTCTTCTGTACGGAAGTTCTGCTTATGGAAGAGTTCCTCAACATATTCATCCATGTCATCCCTGTAGTAGACACCATTCGGTATACTGACCTTTATCGTCTTCTTTCCGTATGTAAGCTCTGTCTCATCGATCAGCTTCCCTTCCTGCCTTTCATCTGCAAGTCCCTCCTGCGCCACAAGATCATCCTGAGTTGTATCGGCAAGATCCGTAGGCTCTGCTGTCTTTAAGAAAACATTGATCTGATCTATCACATCCTCTTCGGATCTGTCCGCATTGATCATCATATTGATACCGATCCGCTTATCATCCGTAGCTTTCGTATAGATTACCGTGTTGGTGCTGCTGTGATCGTTATATTCAAAGGTGAAATAGACATAACTCTTTCCGTCGGATGTATACTCCGTTATCTCCTTATGCATGATGACATCCTGCTGTTTTGCATTGGCCATCAGCCCCTCTTTATCCTTAAGGGATTCCTCATATGAACCGTCCCTTACAACCATCACAAGATTGAAATCCAGATCCTTATCGTCAATATAAATATTCTTCGTTTCATCATCAACGCTCAGATCATAATTTCTGGGTATCGTAAACAGTACACCGTTCGAAATAAGACGATAGTTCTCTTTTTCAGGTTTTTCTTCCTTTACGGTTCCCGTACCGCTTCCTGCGCCCGTATTTCCTCCGGTTGGCTGATCCCCCGTTTTTTGCGCACATCCCGCCATAAGACACACCAGCATCATCAGTGCCAAAGCTATGAATCCTCTTTTCATAACATTCTCCTATTATTTGTCATACATAATCTGTTTACACCACCTGTCCCTCTCAAAACAGTTTTCATACTTCACCCTCTGCAATATTCGGTTAAAACATCTTTAGCAGTACCGACAATGTGATCACCCTAATACGGCATTTGTCTTTTTAAAACTCATAGTTCTATTTCCTTCGCGATTTCTTTTCTCCTGATCGTAATACCAGAGATATAATCAGAAAAGTAAAAATATTGATAACGACAAATACGGCAGATGCTCTCGAAGCGGAACTCTTCATGGATTGATACAGATATATCTGCAGATTGCTGACACCTCTGCCTGCCATATTCCGCACAACCACATAATCTCCTAAAAGGAGTGTTACGGAAAGCATGGCCCCTGACAGAATATTTCTACCGGCAGACGGAACCACAATGCCCATATAGGCTCTGAACGGATCTGCTCCGAGAAGAACTGCATTCTCTATCATCGTTCTTCCATCCACGGAACTTATGCTGTTTTTTATGTTCTGATACAGAACCGGGAAAATAACGATGGAATAAGTACCGATCAGCAGTAGATTCCGGATATCCATCGGCGCATTTCTGTACAAGCCAAGAACCGATAAAGAGAGTATCACTCCCTGGAATGCGTATGGAATCAGTGCCAGGATTCGAATGAACCATTCCATCCGCGGAGTCACGAAAATAAGTGCATACATTGCAAGCAGGATCAATACCGACATGATCGCAACCGGGATCAGACTGAGAAGAACCGTCTGGCCTAGTGCCTTGAGAAATCCTGTATCCCTGAACAGTACGATGTAATTATTCAGCGTGAGACCTTTCGGCAGTATTCCTGTCCAATTTTCAAACAGCGAATAGATGAACACAACTACAGCCGGTAAAAGAAGCAGCACTGTTAGTACCGTCAGTATGATTCCTGATGTTATGCTTTTTTTCTTTTTCACCGCATCCATGAAGAACTCCTTTTCATAATGATTCCGGCCAAAGCATTCACTATGCATACCGTAAGCATCAGAATCACCGACATCGCCGCACCGAGTCCCGGTCTCGAAACCATGTCACCTGTATATGCAGCGGAAATGTTCAATGAAAGCAGTGGGAAATTATTCATCAGCAAAGCATACGCCGTGGCATATGCGCATACTGCATTTGCAAAAAGTATCACCACGGTGCCACATACAGAGGGCAGCATAACCGGTAATCCGACCTTCCGCCAGAAGAACGTATCCGAAGCGCCCAGCATCATACTGCTTTCTTCCATCTCAGAGCTTACAGCATCAAATGCAGGCATAAGCAATAATGCTGCAAGCGGAATCTGAAAGAAGATATACAGCATCATCAGCCCTAATTCCGAATATAAATCGAATGCAAAGATTCCACCCGATACTTCTTCAAATATCTTTTTTATGATGCCGGCATTTCCCAATAGAATCATGAAGGAAAATGCCAGTGGGATACCGGAAAAATTTGAAACGACCGAAAAAAGCGCAGTAAACCTTTTTCTTGTCCGTGCCGGGGACTTTCGCACAGCACGGATTGCCGCAAATGCAATGACAAGTCCGATCACGGTAGATGATACTGCAATCAGAATACTGTTCCTGAATGCCAGTAGACTGTCTTGTGATGTAAATACCTGAATGTAATTGTCAAAAGAGAACCCTGACGTGATTATGACATCCGGCTGAAAGCTTGATATCAGAAGCTTGAACAGCGGAATCACTTCAAAAGCAAACACTACCGCAAGCAGCGGCAGCACGGCCAGTATGGCTGCAGATATTCTGTTTTTCTTTTTCACGGAAAACGGCATGTCTTATTTCTTTCTTATATCGGTTCTTTACAGCAACGGAATAATATTCTCCTTCCACCACTGTGAAATCTCGGCACAGGCCGCGGTGTATTTTTCGTAGTCTTTGATGATCACCGCGTGCTCATATTCGGAAGGCTCAAATACATCTACGCTTCCCTTGTCAGGCACAAAATCCGTACGTACCGGAAGTGCTCCTGCTTCAGCCAGAATCTGCTGTCCCCGATCGGAGAAGATAAATTCTCTTGCAAGCGCGGCACTGCAGGGAGTATCCGTATTTGCATTGATCACGGATGCATAGCCGACTCTGATCGCTCCATCAGAGGGAATTCCGACAGATATATTATACTGCTTCGTCAGATCTCTGTAGGAGAATACATTGAAGGACCAGCTGACGCCGCACTGAACTTCTCCCATCTGTATACGGTTCAGAAGGATGTCTCCTTTATCAATTCTGCCTGCCTTGGCCATTTCCGTCCAGAATTCAAAAGCCGGTTCCAGATTATCGATACTTCCTCCGAACGCATAGGCGGTTGCAATAACGACTCCCTGTCCTGTCGCCCCGCCGACAACATCTCCGATCGTCATCTTATATGTTCCGGCTTTTACATCCTGCCATGACTTAGGGCACTCTCCTTCACACAGGTCGTTATTGAAAATGAACGCCGTAGAGCCTGTATAGGCAATCATCCACTTCCCGTTCTCATCCTTCGCCCAGTCAGGAACCTGATCCCAGTAGGACGTTTTATAGGGAAGAAGAAGTCCGTCATCCACGGCCTTTTTCGTAAATGCAACACCGACATCACCTATCGCCTTCGATGAATCAACGGAGAATGTCGAAAGCTCCTCCGCAGAGCTCATATCGGAATCATTATGGCTGATTCCGTACTTCTCGGAATACTCCTTCCACATAATTCCCCAGTTTGCCCATGAATCCGGCATACCAACCGATTCAAGATGCAGGCCTTCATTCTTTGCTTCCGTAACAATCTCATTAAGCGTCATGGAATTAAGATCCGACTTCGCATCCCCGTTACCTCCGCATCCCATGACAGCAAACTGGACAGCCATGATAAGCGCAAAGATTCTGAATGCTTTTTTCTTTTTACATTTTAAATTGATCATTTTTACAAAACATCCTTTAAAAAGAGGCGATCGAATTTGGTTTCCGTCAGTGGTTCAGTCCGATCACATTTTCCTTCTTTATCTCAGCAGTTACATTATCGCCTTTCTGAAAATGAACGTCCTCCTGCGACGGCATCTCTGCTTTTAAAATCATTCCGGATGCCGACGAGAGGGTATATTTCACCGTTTTTCCGCAGAATACTGCATCTGAAACTGTTACCGGAATCAGAACAGCCTTTGGATTGGAATAACCCTTCTCTTTCAGGAGAATCTTTTCATTTCTGATCACCGCATATTCGGCCTTTGGGCTGATTCCAGCTGCCTCTTTAAACTGCTCTGTCGGAATGATATTGCAGGCTCCGATGAAGGATGCCACATACAGTGTCTTAGGATTATTATACACGTCCCACGGCTTTCCACACTGCTCAATCTTTCCGTCATGCATGATAAAAAGGCGATTCGCCAGAACCATGGCTTCCTCCCGGTCATGGGTAACAAATATTGCGGTGAGGCCGGTTTCCCTCTGTATCCTTTTTAATTCCTCCCGCAGTTCTTTTTTCAGCTCGGTATCCAAAGCAGAGAAAGGCTCATCCAGAAGCAGGATCTGCGGCCTTACGATCATCGCACGGGCAAATGCCACTCTCTGCTGCTGTCCTCCCGAAAGCGTTGACGGATAGGCATCCGCTTTTTCCGTGAGGTGTATCATTTCAAGCATTTCATCCGTCTTTTCAAAGATTTCTTTCTTCGGGCACTTCTTCACCCTGAGTCCGTATGCGATATTCTCCCTCACCGTCATATTGGGAAAAAGAGAATACTTCTGAAATATCATTCCGATCTCACGCTGACCCGGTTTCAGATCGGAAATGTCCTTTCCGTTCAGAAGAAGCTTCCCGGAATCCGCATATTCAAGTCCGACCAGAATACGCATCAGGGTTGTCTTCCCACAGCCGGAAGCACCGATGATCACGGCCAATTCGCCCTGTTCCAACTGAAGACTGAATCCTTTTATGACCTTTTCTTTTCCATATGTTTTTTCGAGATTCTCAATGTTTAAATAAGACATTTTGATTTTTACCCTAAGCTGAAGGCTGTTCAGGAACCTATATACATCTCAGCTGCCGTGGCGACCTTAGAGAGCAATTCGCTCATGTCTTCTTTCGAATACATGGCTGCATTATAACTGACCCCGATCACACTTTCCTCGCCGACCGAAAGGACCTTGAACTGTAGCGGAATATTCGCGAAATCATATTCCGGCATGATCATGATCGCATCCTCCGTCTGCCGGAAAAGCCCGGTGCTGCCGTGCATTGTCTGCCGTTCATAACCGGCAAGATAATTATATACGATAAAATGCCTGTCTTTATAATCTTCGTGCAGATCATAATCATAGATATGCTCGATTGATTCTCTAATCTTATGATTCAGGTTCTTCGTACCATCCATCGCCACAGGCTTATGCCTGTAGATGCATCCGGCCGTATGCTCGGTACCCTTCTGCTCTCTCCCATTATAAAATGCAAATATACTGAATCTGTCAGTAGAGAGTTTTTCACGCAGCACACGCAAAAATACATTCATAAAGAGTTCGGAACTGGTAATATCCTCCGCTGTACATTTCCTTTGTATCCCTGCCGTATTTACACTTCTTTGCAGATCGGCATAGACAGGGACATCAAGGTCCGGATTTTTGCTTTCCGGATATTTTAACGGAGGACACTTCGCCAGCAGTTCCTCATAGTATATCCTGTTTTCATCGCACTCCGCAGTCTTCCGGTATTCCAGTTCTTTTTCGATGATCTGATAGAGATCCACCTTTTCTCCGATCGGCCGCTTTTGCATCATAAGATCACGGAAATCCCTGTAAAACAGCCAGATCGAGTACCCATCCAGAAGAAGATGATGAATATCCATGAAGAGAAAGACTTCCGTCTCATAGCGTAATAATTCACACCTTACCAGATCCTCCCTGAAGATATCGAACTTTCTGATCCTGGATTTAAAGAAAGCAGGGTCCGGCCTGATACCCAGATCATATTCCTTAAACTCCGGTTCCCAATCATCTCTTCGGATCAGGACGCGCTTCCCGTCTTTCATTCCTGCCTTCGCCTTAAGCCCCTTATGAAGACGGAGCAGTGTCCGTACCATCGCCTTCGCACCATCTGTTCCGATATCGGAAACATTCAGGATCATGGGGGTATTATAAGAAAGGAGCCTGTCATCTCCGAGGCTTTCCATATGTTCGGTCCTGTCTGCAATAAATGCAGCCGAACCGATAATCGGATATTCCGTCCTCACCGGATAAAGGTTTTCCTTATCCGAAGCCGGATCCGCTGCAGCCTCCCGGTTCCTTTTTCTACTTACTTCTTCGGCAATCTTCCGTGGCGTATCCAGATGCATCAGCTCCTCTGCCGAAAAATCTACTGCAAAACGCGATTCGATCTCCATCATGATCTGAATCGCCGTGAGCGAACTGATCCCGAGGTCGGTCAACTGATCCCCGGCACCGAGATCGGAGACTCTCATCACGGAACCGATGATCCCCGTCACTTCGGTTTCAATACCGCGCTCCGGCTTTATATAAGTACTCTTTCTTTTTTCAGGTGCAGTCAGCCTGTCTCTGTCTATCTTGCCATGTACATTCTTTTCAAACTCTTTCTTATGAATGATAAATGCCGGGATCATATATTCAGGCATTCCTCTTCTTAAGCTCTCCACGATCTTTTTCCGGTCAATTTCCTCGCCGTCCAGGGTTGAATAATAGGCACAGAGATATTTTTCTCCTCTTTCTTCAAAGCTCTTAACTGCCGCCTCGGACACTCCGAGAATCTGTAAGATCGCATATTCCACTTCTGCCGTATTTACGCGGTTTCCTCTTACCTTTACGGTTGTATCCAGTCTTCCGGACACTGTAATGCTTCCATCGGAATTGTATCTTCCAATATCTTTCGTATGGAAGGTTCTTACGATATGCTCTTCCCCTTCCCCGGTTATGAGCTTCTCTTCCGGGATTGATTCCTCTCCAAGATACTTGATCATAACCGTGAGTCCCGTGAAGCATACCTCTCCGCTTCTTGTCGTATCACCCTTTTCGATTTCATTTCCGTCTTCATCTATGATATAAATCCGCCCGAGCGGATAGGTCCTTTTGATTCCTTCCTCAACCTTCGTCAAACCATATCCCATTGCGCATGCTTCGCTGCATCCGTAAAAATTCACTACGGTTGTCTTCGTGTCCGAAAAGTCAAATGTGTTCCGTTCCCCGACGATCAGAACAAACTCCAGTGAATCGATCGGCAGAAGGAACCGAAGAAGCGACGGAAGCATGATCGTAACCTGAATCGAATACTCAATAAAGTACTGCTTCAGCCTGATCGGGTTCTTCCTTGTCGCATCGTCCAGAATGTGCATGGTCCAATGGTTATAGATCGGGAACATATCGCCGGATGACACACCGAACATCATATCCGCAACAACTGCATACGCCTTTTCCTTTCCGTCCAGACCATAATCCTTGGGCACATAGGAAAATGCATAATAAATGCTTCTGTCATGAAGGATCCCCTTTGGCACACCAGTTGTACCTGATGTAAATATGATCACACCCGGATCGTGATCATCCGGTCCGTCATTGATCTGACACGGATACTCTTTAATTTCGATTAAGCCAAGCTTCTCTTCATCCAGAATGAATGCCGGATCACAGCTGTTATAAAGTTCCTTTTTCCTGTCTTCCGGGTAGTCCGGATTCACTGATACGTATACTGAACCGACACAGTGGCAGGCCAGTCGAAGTGCGATATGTTCCATCTTCCTTCCAAGCTCAAGCGCCACCACTTCGCCTGCCTTGATCCCATTCTGTTTAAGATACCAGGCCGCAGAATTGACAAAACGGACAAATTCCTTCCTTGAAGTCTGCCTTTTACCGCCCTGATCAACAACGATGGGCTTATCTCCATCCGATTGTGCCTTCTCAAAGATTTCTCCAAGCAACTTCTGACATCTCTTGGCCATGATTATACTCCTTTATTTCGCAGAATCCAGCATTAGCCGTATCCGATTCAACTGATTAACCTCGGAAGCTCCGGGATCGTAATCGATCTTCACGATATTGGCTTCCGGATACATCGTCCTGAATTTTTTAATGATCCCTTTTCCGATGATATGATTCGGCAGGCAGCCGAATGGCTGTACGCAGATGAAATTAGTCACACCTTCCTCTACCATCGCGGCCATCTCGCCGGCCAGTGTCCAACCCTCTCCGGTCTGATTACCGATCGATACGATCTTCTCGGCAAGCTCCATAATATGAGACATTGATGGACCGGCTGTAAAATGGTTTGAACCATCCAATGCTTTCACCGTACTCATTCTTATGTTGTCCAGAACATGGATGGCTGTCTGTGCCATTTTCTTCGACCACGCGCTTTTCCCGTAATGATCATGTGCGTAGATTGGATCCACGAGCCATGACTGGGGGACTTCGAAAAGCGTCGGTATCACCGCTTCTGATCCTTCTTTTTCCAGGATATCTACCAGATTATTATTAGCAACACGGGAATACTGCATCATAAGTTCGCCGGTGATCCCGACCCGAATCTTCTTCTCATCCGTTCGTTCCAGGGTATCAAAATCATGAACCATCCCCCGGATAATTGCATTCATTTTCTTTTTATGGAACAGATGGCTCTTTTCGCTGAGATACTTTTTGCAGACATACTCCCATTTCTGATAGAGAGCATTTGCCGCACCCTTTTCTTTCTCATAAGGTCTTGTTGCATACAGCACCTTCATCAGGACATCTCCGAGGATCACTCCCTTCGAAAGCGCAAGCATCATCGGGATCGTGAAGCTAAATCCAGGCGACGTCTCCATCCCGTTGACATTCAGTGATATCACGGGAATGTGTCCCATACCGGCCTGATCCAGGGCTCTTCGGATAAAACCAATATAATTGGAAAGCCTGCAGCCTCCACCTGTCTGGCCCATAAGAACTGCCAAATGGTTTGTATCATACTTTCCGGACAGGACCGCAT
>JAEEHY010000002.1 GCA_016281085.1 Lachnospiraceae bacterium | reverse complement strand
TTGATTTATTTCCTGATAGGATTTGCGGGCAAGAAACTTATTGACCTTATGGGAAGCAGAAAGCATATAGTGGTGGAAGGATGAGTGTGATAAGTGTCAAAGATCTGTCTATGGATTACGGCAGCGGAATAATATTCAAAGATGTGAACCTTGATATAGAAAAAGGCGAATCGGTATTTTTGATAGGTAACTCGGGGTGCGGAAAAAGTACATTGTTAAGATGCATGAACGGTCTGGCCAAACCCACGTCTGGGGAAGTATACTTCAGCGGACAGCGTGTGTCTCCCGATAATGATGATATCGATTCCATCAGATGTCATATGGGTATGGTTTATCAGCATTTCAACCTTTTTTCGCATCTTAACGTACTCGAGAACATCGTCCTTGCTCCGATGATGGTACTTAAGCGTTCCAAGGCTGAAGCAATAAGCGAAGCGAAGAAGCTGCTTGAAAGAGTGGCAATGTCCGGAAGGGAAAATGCCATGCCATCGGAACTCTCAGGCGGACAGAAGCAGCGCATCGCCATTGCGAGAACCCTGGCCATGCATCCTGATGTCATATTGTTTGACGAGCCCACCAGTGCTCTGGATCCGACCATGGTGGAGGAGGTTGAGAACGTAATCAGCTCTCTGTGCGAAGAAGGAATGACCTGTGTGATCGTCACACATGATATGTCATTTGCAAGGAAATCAGCATCCAGGGTCATCTTCATGGCCGAAAACGGTATATATGAACAGGGTACACCGGCTGCGGTACTGGACAATCCGAAGAAGCTCCTTACAAGACGGTTCCTGTATCATTCAAGGATGTTTGAAGCGCTGCTTGATAAAGAGAATATGGATATTTTGACCCTTAATTCGCAGATGAAAAAGTTTTTGAGTAAGTTTAAGTATACACAAACCCAGTATGAGGTTATTTCTTCAATCTGTGATGAGTTTTTGTATCCGATAATGTACAACAAGAAGAACGACATCGACACTATAGGTGTGCGGCTTATGTGCTCTGAGAGTTCAACGGCGCATACCATTCTTTTATCGGTGCCTCAGGCTAAATCCGATCCGTTGGAGTGGCCGTATACAGATCCTATCAGCCTGAAACTTCTTGATCATTACACTAATGTGATCTTAAGCAAAGAATCCAATGATACCGGTTATGAGATCTATATTCAAATGTGAGCTTGCGTATATGCTTTGGATAAGCCTATAGAAAAGATACGGTAATTGATAAAGAGCAGTATTCATTACCATATATAAAATAGCCGGGGGGATCTCCGGCTATAAGTATTTGTTTCAAGTAATAAATTCTTTATAAATCAGGTAAAATACATGATAATATTTAAGAAACAGTATAATGATGCATCCGGAAAGGTAAACGAAAATATAAGTGATGAGCTTAAGCTTTTGCTGGAGACCGCAGGAAAGCTTGTTAAGAGAGCGGAACAGGGTGTGGTCAGCGAGCGCTCTCCGATCACTTTGATAGAAAAAGTACAGATAAGTGATACAGTTAAGCTTGTCAAGAAGCTTATAATAGATATAGATAAGGATATCGGTAAAGGCAGAAATACAGATAAAAACGAAGAAAAGCTTAAGGATGCGGTCGTAGCACTGCAGACCAGCATAGATAACATATTATAGGAGATGGTTGATGAATTTTCATATAATGACGCTCTTTCCGGAAATGGTAATGCATGGACTTAATACGAGTATTATCGGACGTGCGATGGATAAGGGTCTCATAAGTATCGAAGCAGTTAATATACGTGATTATGCATTCAATAAGCATAATAAGGTGGACGATTATATCTATGGGGGCGGAGCCGGTATGCTGATGCAGGCAGAGCCGGTATATCTGTGTTATGAAGCTGTTGAGAAGAAGATCAAGTTAAATAGGAACGGGATGGGATCCTGTACCGATGCCGTGGACAGAAATAATGACAGGGATGTAAATGAAGGTAACGGCAACAGCAAATCCCGTGTAGTGTATCTTACACCCCAGGGGGAGGTGTTTACCCAGAAAAAGGCACAGGAGCTTTCCGGGGAGGATGATCTTATCCTGTTATGCGGACATTATGAGGGTATTGATGAAAGGGTCCTTGAGGAAATAGTCACAGACAATATTTCAATAGGTGATTATGTCCTTACGGGAGGAGAGCTCCCGGCCATGATCCTGGTTGATGCTATATCAAGGCTGGTTCCCGGAGTTCTGAACAATGAGGTATCGGCTGAATTCGAGTCATTTCAGGATGGACTTCTTGAATATCCTCAGTATTCACGGCCTGAAATATGGCATGATAAAAAGGTCCCTGAAGTACTGCTTTCGGGTCATCATGCAAATGTGGAAAAGTGGAGACATGAAAAAGCACTTGAGCGGACAAGAGAGAGACGTCCCGATCTCTATGATAAATATATGGCACAATGAATTAGAGTGTAAGAGGAGCTGTATAAGTTGAGAAAGAAGATACTGCGTACAATTTTGTTTGTTTCGGACGGAATACTGGTAATTGTATGTTTGCTGATACTGTTCCAGACCATCATCGTCCAGAGACGTATCAATGACGGCAATAAACAGACAGGCGAAAAGATCGAAGCCATATCGGAGGAATCCATGAGCACACAGGCGATGGAATTTCTGCTTGAGTCTGCTACGAGCCGTGCGTATGAAGCCGATGAGGATTTCGCGGATTTCTTCAGGGCTGTTAATACAATAACCGATAATGCGGCCGACATATATTTATCGCCTGACAGATACGGAGATGCAGTTCTTGAAACGTACTACGAACGTGATATGGGGAAAGTGGTCACATATGCGGCATACGGGGATGGTGTTGATCCGGCTTCCGAGAAGATACAGCAGGAGCTTGCTCTTATTGCCAATATGCAGGGCGTGATGAAGGCTTTTTTCAAATCAGACGCTTCGATGTCGGCTATTTTTTTCCAGACGGAATCCGGAATATTCCTTTGTACGGAAAAAGTATCCGAATATAATCTTGAAGAGGATGACGGATCACTCTGTTTTGAGGGCAGGGAAAGGCCGTGGTACAAGCTTGCGGTCGAAAGTGGCAAAACTGTGTTTACCGACATCATAGAAGATGCTGACAGCGGTGAACCTGCTATCTCCTGTGCTTCTCCCGTATATATCAACGGAGTGTTTAAGGGAGTTGCCGGTGCGGGATTAAAACTTGATTCCGTGAGATCAAAGGTAGACCGTTATGAGATAGGAAGAGGCGGTTACGCCTGTATAATCAATGGTGAGGGACAGGTTTTGTTCTCCGGCAGCGAGGATGGTGAACTGAAGGTCAGCTTAGATCCGGAACATGATCTTAGAAAAAGCGGTAATGTTCAGCTCGCCGGGATAGTCGGAGCTGCACTTGAAGGTAAAACCGATGTGGTGAGGATCACACTTGATGACGGTGATTATTTCGTCGGTTATTCTCCGATGGAGACTGTAGGCTGGACCTATCTTGCGGTACTTCCTGCAAACGAGGTTATGGAGCCTACGGAAGATCTTTTGGGTGCGCTTGACAGAAGCAGTGAGCATCAGAGGGAATTCGTGCATACCTCCGTTTTTGCTTCATTGGCAATACTCTGTACCCTTTTCCTTCTGATTGCAATAATATCTTATTTTGCATCGGTGAGACTGTCTCATGTGCTGACGGAGCCTATAACGAAGCTTACGAGAAGTGTAAGGAAGATCGAGGGAGACAATCTTGACTTTTCATGGGAAATGGATACGGGAGATGAGGTTCAGACGCTTGCCGAGTCATTTGGATCGATGACTGAACGCATGAAGAGTTATATTGATGATATAACCAGGATCACGGCAGAGAAGGAGAGGATAGGAGCCGAACTTTCCGTTGCGGCACGAATTCAGGCAGCCATGCTTCCAAGTGTTTTCCCGCCGTTTCCGGACCGTGAGGAGATTGATATCTATGCAAGGATGACTCCTGCCAAGGAGGTCGGTGGAGATTTCTATGATTTCTTTTTTGTTGATGACAATAATCTTGCAATAGTGATGGCTGATGTTTCGGGAAAGGGAGTTCCTGCTGCGTTGTTTATGGTGGTTGCAAAAACCCTTATCAAAAATATCGCCATGACAGGTGTTGGCGCAGGAGATGTGCTCAGGATGGCAAATGAAAGATTGTACGAGGGTAACAGCCAGGAAATGTTTGTCACTGCCTGGCTGGGTATTGTGGACCTTGAGCTCGGCAGGCTCAGATATGCCGATGCAGGACATGAGAATCCGTACATTATGCATGAGGACGGAAGCGTGGAGATGATCATGCCGTCAAAGAAAAAGCTGCCGCTTGCCGCCATGGATAATACTGTTTATCCTGAGAATGAAATACAGCTCAAGCAAAATGATATGATATTCCTGTATACAGACGGTGTTCCCGAGGCGACAAACAGCAGAGAGGAATTGTATACAACGGAAAGACTTGAGAGAGTGCTTAGGAGGAATTACAGGGAAAATCCGGAGGAACTGCTGAGCAAGGTGAGAAAAAATGTAGATGCATTTGTCAAAAATGCCCCACAATTTGACGATCTGACGATGCTGGCATTGAGAATAAAGAGTTTGACATGAGTCGAACTCTTTATTATTGTTACAAAGTATGGTATAATTGACAAAGATTATTTTGCCGGAAGGGATAAATACATGAAGATCAAAAAGGATAGAGTAGTACTTTCGATACTAATATTGGGAATAGTAATGACTGCGTTTACTACGGCTCTGACTACCATGTCTTATCGTAAGGTTCAGGCTGATACTGCTGTACATGGAGGTGTACTTAATGCCGCAAGTATGGTGAGAAAGCTTAATTATGCACTCAGCTTTGGCAAGCCTATTGATAAGTTCTTTGGATTGAGCGAGCTTATGAACGATATTTTGGATCTGCCGGGAGATATAAGTGGAGTAGAAGTTGTCAATAGTGACGGTGACAGAATAGAAGCAGTGGGAGATATAACCGATTCTGTACGCAGGACGACCCCTGATGAGGAATACACCATAAGGAATGATGGTGTATACGCATTTGTGGATTTTGATGGTGGTGAGATAGTTCTAAAGATAGATAAAAGTGAGATAGAGGCTGCTACTGCAGCATATATAAGATATATTATTCGTATAGATACTTATATTCTGTTTGGTATTGCCGTGGCTGCTATAATAGTCTGTGCTGTTGCCTCATCACAGGGTATCGGCTTTAAGCGTATGCGTGTAACGAGTATAGTGATCCTCCTTATTTCACAGATAGCATTGGGAGCCATCTCGATGCAGAGGGTAGACGATTCGTTTTTGATATCGCTGATCAGGATTTCTGCAATGACATCCCGTTCTATTGAGAATGATATAAATAAGGTTGTGGAAAAAGGAGTAAGATACGAAGAAATAACAGGTCTGGACGAATATCTTGAGAAGCTTTGCGGGGATATCCCTGAATTGTCAGCTATATATATTTCGGATGAAACTCAACAGACATCAGCCAATCAAAGCTGTTATTCAATTGATATAAAGGGTGAGTCAGGCCAAAAGAAATATATAGTATGTGAAAATGACCGGGATTATATAAAGAGTAAACGTATAAACAATGCGGTAGATATTATAATCCTGCTCTTTATAACGGTATTCATGAGTACTGAATCGGTAAATTTCATAACGAAAAATATGGAATATAAAGGCAGGCGAAATGAGGGAAATTTATATGTGCCGGGTTTCCGTATGTTTGTATTTGCCCAGGGAATTGCCTTTTCGTTGGACAGCGGTTTCTTTTCGATATACAGTAACAAGATGTTTATAGCCATGGAGATTTCCGACCAATACTCATTCCTCGGAGGTATGCCTAATACCATGTTTTCGATATCATTGCTGATAGGTCTGTTCGGATGTAGTGCGATGATCGAAAGAATCGGAATGAAGAAAACTCTTATGGGTGGAATCATAGCGGGAATATTCGGATATATCATGTGCGCATTTGCTCCAAATCTGATTTTTCTCATAATAGCGCGTTTTATTTACGGCTTTTGCGATGGAATCATTGTAAATGCGATAAGGCTGTATGCAGCGTCACAGAAGGATAAGGAAATGCACAACAAGCTGCTTGTTGAGTATATGGCCGCGATCAATCTGGGCGTAAGCTGTGGTGTCGTTATCGGTGGACTTATTGCGGATGTGACCTCATACACAGCAGTATTTCTGACGGGAGCAGCGATTGGAGTATTATGCCTGTTTCTCATTTATTTTGCAGGCTTTCCGGCACAGAAAGAAAAGGAGAATAAGCTCAGCTTTGCAATAGCTCTTAGAGAGCTTCGTTTTCCACAGGTGCGGATTTTTATGATATTTGCCGTGATACCTCTTTATATGGCCTCTCTTTTTGTCGAATATACATTTCCGCTCTTCGGAGATGAAATGAATTTATCGAATTCGATGGTATCAGGAATGTTGATGGTAAATTTCATGTTGATAGCCTATCTGACGGATCCGATATCGGAGTGGGTTATGAAGAGACTGAAAATACGTGCATCTATGATATTGTATATGACGATGCAGACCATAAGTATCGGACTGTTTGTTATAACATCAAGTATGTGGGCGGCGGTATTGGGAGTAATACTTACAAGTCTGTGGGATTGCTTTGGAATGGTTGCTATTGATTCGGCATTGGATCATGTCAATGGGACAGAGACCGAGCATAGTACTCTTCTTCAGATGGTATTCGGCAAGTTGGCAATGGTGATCGGACCTGTTGCGATAACATCACGTCTTTCCATGGGAGCTGCAAGAGCTACAGGTGTTATAGTGATCACGTTGCTGATAGGTACAGTAGTATATGGGTTTTCAGTTTTGTATTTTACAAAAAAATATGGTCCGGCAAATAAAAATGCAGGGTGAGCATATGAACGATTATATGAGGTAGGAGCAGTAAACATGAATAGAAGAACGAAGATAATTGCTTTAATATGCAGTATATGCCTTATGATGACAACATTCTTTACGAGTGCAGAGGCTGCAGATGTGTCAAACCAGAACAAAGCCGGCGGCAGTATACGGTTTGGGTACGTGGAGAGTGAGGAATATGGGTCGTTTACACAGCTTTTGCTTGATATGGCACTTGAGTTGGTGGAAGAGGGTAGTATTGCTCCGGAATTCAGGAGCAAATATGAAAATATAAATTTTGAGAATACTCTGGAAACGGGCGATACACGAAAATTATGGAATGACATATGCGATGCAAATGTAAAAGGGGCACGTTATCAGTTTGTAAAAGAGGCATTCTTTGATCTTGATGAGATGGATGAATCGGAATATGAGAAGGTAGCCAACAGGGATGATGTGGATATAACTCTGTCAATGGGTACTGCTTCAGGTGTGTATCTGGCGGAGCATGAGAAAAAGAATAAATTTATGAACATGTTCTCGGGGGATCCTATTGCATCGCAGATAGTCAAGAGTGAGACCGAGCGGTTTGATGACCGTTCATTTGCGCTGGTCGATCAGACTTCTTATGTAAGACAGCTTGATGCGGGATATAAATTTCTTGGTTTTAAGAAGCTCGGCGTTGTTTATGAAGATTCGGAGGATGCATATATTTATTCGGCAATAGATGTTGTAGAGAAGAAAGCATCCGAATACGGTTTTGAAGTTTTGTATGAACATGTTGATGAACCTGTCAGCGATGATGATTATGACAGGTATTACAGTGAATTAAAGCAGGCATATCGAAGGCTCGTCAACAATGGGGTGGATTGTCTGCTGATAACGGTCGCATCGATTGATTATGAAGAAAAAATGCAGGAATTACTTGACGATTATGTCATACCTTCAGGTATAAAGACTATCGCGCAGGATGAGTTACTCCCCGTACAGTGTGGAGCATTGTTTGGAATAACACTTACAGACTGTGAAGAATCTGCAAACCATATGATAAAACAGATCCGCAGATACAACGAAGAGGGAGTTCCGTTTGATGAGTTGGACATGGTCTGTGAAGCAACGCCGCAGATAGGAGTAAACTTTACTACCGCACAGAGAATAGGATTTGATATTTCATTTGAAAATCTTCAGATGGTTGATTATATTTACCGCAACGACGATTAAGGAGCATGATAATGTCACGGGAAGTATATTGTCAAAATGAGAAAGAATCAATTATTCCGTGGATCAGGAATTCAATAAGAGAATTTGGTGATCGGTCGGCTTTGATATATAAGAATAATCGTTATACATATTCTGAACTGGACAACATAAGCGGAAAATTGGCAGCTTATTTAAAGGATCATGGTATAAAACACGGAGATGTGGTTCCTGTTTTGGTGCCGCGATGTGAGTATATGTCTATAGCTGCATTGGGTGTACTGAGGGCCGGAGGAGCTTATCAGCCGCTTGATGCTTCTCATCCTGTGGATAGGATAAGGTTCATGATAGAAGATGCGGATGCATCTGTTGTTATAGTTTCAAGGGAACTTGAGTACCTAATAGATTGTTCGGATTTTGAAAAAGCGAAGCCGGAATTACTATACATGGAGGATATAGCCTCGTTGCCCGAGCCGGCGGAAGATATATGGGAAGATATGAGCGGCGATGACCGTTTTGTAATATTGTATACATCCGGAACCACCGGCGTTCCCAAAGGGATAATTCTGACTCACGGAAATATTTATTCCGCATGCAGATGGCATCTCAAATATTATGATGTTAATTCCGATTGCAGGATGGGACAGCATGCAAGCTATGTTTTCGATCTTGCGATAGTTGAGCTCCTGTTACCGCTTACTGCGGGAGCTTCTGTTTATATTATACCCGAAGAACTGAGAACCGATCTTTCGACCCTGAATTCATTTCTGGAGAATAACAGGATCACACATCTTACAATGACTACCCAGTTGGGACGTCAGTTCGCAATGACTATTGACAATCATTCCCTCAGACATTTGACTGTTGGAGGAGAAGCATTAATATCTGTTGTTCCTCCAAAGGGTTATATATTACACAATGACTACGGCCCTGCCGAATGCACTCTGTATACTACTATTTTTGCGGTGGAGAAGGATTATCCGGAGAAGGTACCTATAGGAAGAGCGGTTGATGAAGTAGAACTGTATGTCGTAGATGAAAACGGTCTTGAGGCTGCGGATAATACGGTTGGAGAATTGTGTATTGCAGGACCTCATGTTGCATATGGATATCTTAACAGACCTGAGCTTACAGAAAAGTCCTTTACGGCAAATCCTTTCTCGGATAAGCCCGGTTACGAGCGGATGTATCATTCCGGCGATCTGGTGCTCAGGAACAGTGATGGGATATTTGAATATTTCGGTAGAGCTGACAGACAGGTCAAAATACGAGGTGTCAGGATAGAACCGGCCGAAATAGAGGCACTACTCAGGACATATGAAGAAATCAATGAGGTGGTTATAACAACGCCTGAAGTTGGAGGGCAAAGAGTAATTGCCGCATATTATTTGGCAGATAAAGAGCTTGACAGCAAACTTCTCGAAGAATTCGTGCTTACATATAAGCCTTCGTATATGTGTCCGTCTTTTTTTGTTCGAATAAATGAAATACCTCTCAACACAAATGGCAAGGTAGATCAGAAAAAGCTTCCCATTCCAAGCTTTGAAATGTATAAAGCAGTCTATGAAGAACCGGTGAATGATACTGAAAAGATACTCAGCCGGATTTATGCGGAAATTCTTAAGACTGATCATATAGGACGTAATGATGATTTTATGCTCATCGGAGGTAATTCGATTCTTATTGCGGGACTGATATACCGCATAGAAAAAGAGTTGTCGGTCAGACTGAGCATAAGAGATGTTATGGAGAATTCCGTCGTATCGGCATTGGGAAGTAAGATATGTGAAATGAAAAAGGACGGAAACAATGTCCCGGAAGAGATGATGAGTGATGAGGCTCTGCCCGAAAGTGAGAGCTATGATGTCAGTATGGCACAGGAGAGGATTTATACTGCACAGAATCTTCTGGAGGATGATGATCCGACATATCTTTTGAGTGCCGTGATACATACTGAGAAGGACCTTGATGATGACAGCATAAAGATGGTGCTGGCCCGTCTGTTTGAAGCTCACGAGAGTCTCAGAACCGGTTTCCATATGACTGAAGAAGGTCTTGTGCAGAAGATAAATGAAGCGGATGAAGCATGGATAAAAAGAGCAGTGGATGAATCCCGCACTGACAAAAAGCCTTCTGGATTTAAGCTGGATAAGGCACCGCTGTTCAGGTGGAAGTATGATAACAGGAGTCTGACGCTGTATTGGCATCATATTATAAATGATGGTGTCGGAATCTCTATGTTTGCACAGGAATTCGTTTCCTGTTACAACGGGTCAGAGCCTGAAGAAAACAGAATCCATCAAAAAGAATATGCAGCCTTCGAGAGAAAACAGAGAACATCGGGTACATATGATAAAGGACTTGAATTCTGGAAGAAATTACTTGCACAGTATGATGACATTCATGAGCTTCAGCTTGTACAGGATGGTATATATAGTGCATCGGAGAGGAAACAGGCAGGTCATGAATACGGAAATGCGGGCAGGCAGCTCTCTGAAAGGCTGGATGAATTCTGTAAGGGCAACGGAGTAACTCCGTATATGTTCCTTATGACTTCCTATCTGCTGCTTTTATATAAGTACTCGGGACAGCGCAGATTCATAACAGGCACGGTAATGGATGGGCGCAGTGAACAGCTTACTGAAAGAATGCAGGGAATGTTTGTAAGTACAATTCCCGTAATTGTGGATATAAGTGAGGGTATAACCTTCCTTGAGCTGCTTGAACAGATAAAGAACAGAATACTGGATTGCCACAGGTTCAAGAGTATTGCCCTCGAGGATATAGCTGAAGGATTTGCGTCACTGGGAGGATACGTCCGTACATCTCATGACCATCTTTTGTTTGATTCGCTCTTTACTATGAGAGATTTTGAAACAAAGCTGCAGGATATCGATGGTAAGAAAGCATGGATAACGTTCCCTGAAGATGAGATGCCCATGTATGATCTTACTCTTGAAACAGGCAGGGATGAAGAAGGCTACAATTATTTCTTTGAATATGATACCGGGCTGTATACTGAAGAATCGGTTCATATGATGAGCGAACATTATGTAAATCTGATCGAGAATTGTATAGAAGGTCCCGAACAGAATGTTGATATGATATCAATGACGGATGATAAAGAGGTTCGGGAGCTCCTGAGACTTGCAAAGGACGATGAATGTCCCTTTATTCAGGATACCGTCATTACACGTATTGAAAACAGGGTAAAAGAGACACCGGATAAGACGGCGCTGCTATTTAAAGATGAAACAGTCAGTTATGCTGATTTGTGGAACAGATCCGGGAGAATTGCCGTAGATCTTGTAAATGCATATGAAGACAGCGAAGCCGGCAACAGGCTCCATGACGTTGATGTCGCAGAAGATGGAAACAAAGAGCGTCGGGTTATGCTTATTGCGGAGCGAAGTACGGGAATGATATCATCGATACTCGGAATATTGCGTTCGGGAGCAGGATATGTGCCTGTATCACCTGAATATCCCGAGGAAAGGATACGGTATGTTCTTAAAGACTGTCGTCCCGATGCTCTGATTATATGCGGTTGTGAATTGCCTGCAGGTATAAAGAAACAGACTGACAGGATGAAGATTAAGGTCATTGATGTACAGCCTGTGGGAAGCGGACAGAAAAACGGTACAAAAGAAGCTTATGAGAATACAAAGTTACCTGCGATAACAATGCAGCAGATCGCATATATGATCTATACGTCCGGGACCACAGGAGAGCCTAAAGGCGTCGTAGTGGAGCATAAACAGCTGTCAGGAATGCTTGATGCATATGGACAGGTTTATGGCATTAACTCTGATGACACAGTCCTGCAGTTTGCCAATTACGTATTTGATCAGTCTGTATGGGATATTTTTCATATCCTGACAATAGGTGGAACGCTCTGTCTTATTACACAGGAGCTTAACAAGGATCCTGAGGCACTTGTGAGCTATTGTGAGACAAGGGGAGTGACGGTCGCTTCGCTTACACCGGGATATTTAAGACTACTTTCACCCGAGAAATTTAAGAGTCTCAGGATATTGGATGTTGGCGGTGAAGCACCCGACAGA
Source organism: Lachnospiraceae bacterium (assembly GCA_016281085.1). GTDB lineage: Bacteria > Bacillota > Clostridia > Lachnospirales > Lachnospiraceae > UBA2868. Next base: position 23,611 of record JAEEHY010000002.1, on the reverse strand, counting down.
TCCCTGTTGGAAATGTGGAGCGCGGGAAGAACAGTATTTAATACTTACGGACCTACAGAGACTACGGTTAATGCATCAAGTTACGTGTTTGCTCAAAATGGTGTGATCGGAAACAAAGCATTTTCAGCCAGGGAGAATGTTCCGATAGGGCGACCTGCTCCCGGAGTCAGCATTTATATTATGAATAAAGATAAGCTGTGCGGTTTTGGTGTTCCCGGAGAATTATGTATCGCTGGCACGCAGGTTGCAAGAGGATATTTTAACAGACCGGAATTGACGGCAGAGAAATTCGGTAACGATCCTTTCGGAAACGGGAGGATGTACAGAAGCGGTGATCTGGCCAGGATGATGCCTGACGGTAATATTGAGTTTATGAACCGCATGGACGATCAGGTAAAGATAAGAGGATACAGGATAGAACTGGGCGAAGTGGAAGCTGCACTCCGTTCATTTAGTGCTGTCAGAAATGCCGTAGTAGTACTTAAGGATAATAATGGAGAGAAGCTCCTGTGTGGATATTTTATACCCGAAAAAGACAGTGACGCGGATATACTCACTATAAGAGAGGAACTCGAAAAGAAAATACCGGCCTATATGGTTCCTTCAGTATTTATTCCGGTTAAGGAGTTTGTCCTTACCGTAAACGGAAAAATCAACAGAAACCTTCTTCCGGATCCTTCAGAGGCGGTAAGCATACAAATTCAGGCACAGGATTATCAGGCACCTGTAACGAGGGAGGAAAGAGACTGCTGTCGTGCTTTTGAGAAAATACTGGGAATAAGTAATATCAGCGTTGCGGATAATTTCCTGTCTCTCGGAGGGGATTCTATCAAGGCAATACGTATTGTGTCCCTGCTTAGAGAAAGAGGTTACAGTGTTGATGCCGCTACCATTCTTAAGAGTCATACGATCAAGGGACTCGCAGCTGTAGTTAAGAGGACCGGAAACATAAGTTACCTTGAATACGAAACAGTACGCCCTACCCCGGTAATGCGTATGTTTGTTTCAGCCGATATGCCTGAGCCGTCATATTACAATCAGAGTGCGGTATTTATTATAAACGGAGTAACTGACACAAAAGCTCTGGAATGGGCAATTAACGGTCTTATATACTGTCATGGTATGCTCAGAATGTATCTTAAGGATGACGGCAGACCCGGAATCAGGAGAAGAGATGAGATGCCGCCGTTTGAACTGAGTGTTTACAAAGGACTTTCCGAAAAAGAAAGGGAAGAGATGATGAACAGTATACACTCATCCCTGGATCCCGATAACGGTATTGTCTTTGGAGCCGCAGTGTTTGAAGATACGGTGAAGTCACGTCTTTTCCTTACATTCCACCATTATGTAATTGATGAAGTGTCATGGGACATAATATTTGAAGATATTAATATACTGTATGAACATGCAAGATCATCCCGTGCATATGAAAAGAAATACGAAAAGGCCCTGCGTCTGTTGAAAAAAGGTACGGTATCCTTTGGTGAATGGTCCGAGAGTTTATGGAAATATCGTGATTCGGATGCTTTTTCAGCCGAAGGGGAATATTGGACCGAAGTACATAACAGGATTGAAACTGAAAAAAAGAAGTTAAATAAATGGAAAGAAATGTATATGCGTACCGACGGCATTTCCGAACATGGCTATGGTATAGCATCGGGATATGTGGACAGAGAGGCAACAGACAGGCTGTTTGAACTTTCGGACAAACGATACGGAGCAAGAGTGGATGCACTGCTTGCAGCCGTCCTAGCGAAGACGGTATTTGACACAGACGGAAGCAATATTTTACTGTTTCAGATGGAGAGCCATGGCAGGGCAGAAGCCCGGATCTTGCCGAAGACCGATCGTACCGTCGGGTGGTTTACGGCTGTATATCCGATATTGATCGGTGCATTCACCGGGATTGATGATCAGATCACGGAAATGAAGGAAGTGTTGGCTGCAATTCCCAATTCCGGGATCGGTTATGGTCTTATGTATGATGACCTCACGGATATGGGCGGACTTGTATTTAACTATCTGGGAGGCAGAAAGGAAGAGCAGAACTCTGTCATACAGTGGAGCGAAGAAAGCTCCGGCACAGAGATCAGCCCGTTAAATGTTGATCCGAAGACCATTTCGGTTAATATACGTGACACGAAACAGGGGCTTAAGATCGAGTGCATATATGATCTGGTATTTGATAAAAAGAAGATAGACAGTCTTATCGAGAATTATGAAAGCAGCCTGAGAACACTTGCGGATACCGTCATGGATACGAAACGGATTTATACTCCTTCGGATCTGTGTGCGGATCGTTTGCTCTCGAAGGATGAATGGGATATTGTAACGAAAAAATATTCACCATGGGATATAGAGGTTATAAGTTCATTGACTCCGCTTCAGCAGGGAATGCTGTACAGACATCTGGCAGAGCCTGACAGTGGTGCTTATCTTCTTCAGGACAGGCTTACCATCAAGGGGGAATGGAGTCTAATAAATTTCAGAACTGCACTTAGAGCGTTGTTTATACGTTATGATGCATTGCGGATAAGAATAATGTACAACGGTCTTTCGGAACCGGTTCAGATAGTACTTAAGGAGGGGGCGATAAAACCCGAAATAGTACGGATCCCGGGAAAAGATATGGATGAGGTGATCGCTGATGATCTAAGGAGGGGGATCAACCCTGCAAAAGATCCGATGTTACGGGTGACGTTTACGGAAGAGCCGGGGCGGAATACGGTATGGGATAAGGAATTACTCATTACCACGCATCACTGTATATTGGATGGGTGGAGTTTTCCAATACTCATAGATACCCTTGTAAATTATTATCAGATGCTGCTCAGGGGGGTAAGCGGCAGTGCATTGTTTGCCATGGCTGGCAAAGAAAGACATAGAGATTGTTCGTATGCTGACTTCTTAAGGAGCAGAGGAAATATAAGTGTTCACGAGAAGATCGGAGCATGGAATAAGTATCTTGACGGGATAGATGAAGGTACATCCCTTATGCACGTAAACAGTACGGAGAATGCCGGTAATGCGGCCGGTTTTGTAACATTCCCGATAAGCGGGCAGAAAAAGGAATGTATACAAAGATTTGCAGAGAAGTATCGTATCACCACAGGATGCTTTTTTGGATGTATATGGGGAATACTGCTCGGATTTGAGAACAATACAAAAGAGGTGATCTTCGGTGAAACCGTTTCCGGACGTGAAAACGGACCGGAGGGTATAATAAATGCCGTAGGTATGTTTATAAATACTGTTCCGGTAAGGATAAGGCTGGATGATAATAAGTATGTTTCCGAGATTTTCAGACAGCGACAGGAGGATTACTACACTATGCAGAGTGTACTGGATGCGCCTCTTGACAAAATAGGATCAGACGGAGTGAAGGCATCTGATCTTATCAGATCGCTCTATGTTTATGAGAATTATCCGGAAAGTGATACGGATGGTGGAAGCTACGTATTGGATATGCTTCATGAGGAAGTTGATTATCCAATATCCGTCAGTGTGGAAGAGGGAAACGGCTTTACAATTTCCATCCAGTATGATACGGGGAGCTATGACAGGCGGTATATAGATCTGCTTGCAGGAAGATACATAAATATCATAGATCAGGTTATATCCGACAGGGATATTAAGATGTCGGCTCTTGGCAGGATTCCAGCAGATGAGCGCAGAACCATGCTCGGTCAGGTTGCAGGAGTAAGGGCCGATTTCGGAAAACAGACAGTACTTGACATGATCTATGAAAAAGTGGTACAGACTCCTGATGCGGTTGCCGTGGCAGAAGCCGATCGTGTATTGAGCTATCATGAATTGTGGGAGCAGTCCTGTCTGTTGGCGGAAAGGATAGGCTACGGAGAGGAACGGTTTATCGCACTGTATACAGACAGAGGCGCCCCGATGATGACGGCAATGCTTGCTGTTCTTATTGCAGGGGCAGCTTATGTTCCGTTGGATCCTTCATATCCTGATGAGAGGATAAGATATATAATGAACGACTGCGGAGCAAAGGTCGTGATCAGAAATGTAAACGCAGGAACGGATGAAAGAGATGATTTGTTCGCCGTACTCGGAACTAAGGTTATTGACGTATTGGATGAAAAAACCGTTGCACAAAAAGTCACAGAAGTAAATATGGAATATCCATGGAATAAGCATGGATTAACGGGAAACAGACTTGCGTATATGATATATACATCAGGTACTGCCGGTGAGCCGAAAGGTGTTGAGGTGGAACATGGTGCGCTAGTACAGATGGTGCGTTCAAATATTGAGTATTACGGTCCGTTTGATACGGCTGTTCTTCAGGCGGCCAATTATGTTTTTGATGCATCGGTTCAGGAAATATTCGTTACACTTGCTTCAGGCGGAACGGTATGTACAATACCTGTAAAGATGCTCAGGAGCGCGGAAGAAACAGCGAAGTTCTGTAAAGATAAGGGAGTTCGTATAATTATAACGACAAATGCCCTTTTACAGGCACTTGATCCGGAGCAGTTTGATGATCTTCGTCTGGTATGTGTGGGAGGAGATGCAGCAAATGTCGAGACATTCGCTGCCTGGTCGGCGCATACAGATATGCTCGTAAATGACTACGGTCCTACAGAAGGATGCGTGAATGCAACAGTGCATAAATACACGGGAGATGATAAAACGGTCGTTCCGATAGGTATGCCGTATAAAGGTAAACGCGTATTTATAATGCAGGGAAATGAACTGTGTGGGATAGGACAGAAGGGTGAGATTTGTATCGGAGGAACAGGTCTTGCAAGGGGTTATCATAACCGTGATGAAATGAACAGGCTGATGTTTACGGATAATCCGTATGAGGATGGATTGATATACCATACGGGTGATATAGGAGCCTTTGGATTAGATGAAGAACTCCGCTTCCTGGGAAGAAAAGACGATCAGATAAAAATAAGAGGATATCGAATAGAAACAGGGGAGATTGAGAATTGTATCAGAAAATATGATAAGGTCAGTGAAGTGGCTGTAATAAGCCGTAAGGAAGGTAAGAGAGAATCATATCTTGCAGCTTATGTTGTTGCGGGAGATGAGATCGATATGGGTCAGCTTCGCAACTATCTATATAAGAATCTGCCTTCATATATGGTACCTGCTTTTATAATCAACATGAAAGAACTGCCGCTTACTTCAAGCGGAAAGCTTGATATAAAGTCGCTCCCGGTTATGACGGAGCAGGCAGGCTATACTGCTCCGGTGGGATATTTTGAACAGTTTGCTGCAAAGCTGTTTGAAAAGATACTCGGCGTTGAGCATGTGGGCAGGAATGATTCCTTCTTTGAACTGGGAGGAAGCTCCATTGATCTTATGAAGCTTGTGTCGGGATTGGGCAGGTACAATATAAGCGTTACTGATGTTGCAGCAGCCCCTACGCCTCTTTTGCTGGGAGAAAGGATGTTGGACGAATGGAATGGAAGGGAGAGGAAGGGGAGTGGAATAATGCTTCTTAAGGAAGGTAATGAAGACAGACCCACGATTTTCTGCATACCTCCTTCAGGAGGAATGTCCTTATGTTATATGCCCGTGATTGAAGAGATAGGTCATGAAGGCAGGATATTTGGATTGTCAGATGATAAATATAATAAATTTGACAGGATGTCGTTTGAAGAATTGTCGGAGTATGATGTTTTCAGTGAAAATCTGTGGGAAGATACAGTTAAGAAATATACGGACTGTGTATCCGAAGTATTTAAAGACGGTGATATCCTTGTCGGTTACTCGCAGGGAGGCAACGCAGCTCACTCTGTTGCAATGTCTCTTGAAAAACAGGGTTTTACAATTGGGAAGATAATAATGCTCGAGTGTGTCCCGCCTTCGCAGGAAGGTACTATGGATAATGATACAGAAAGATTTGAAAGGTTAAAGACAGCTGTTGCAATATTTACAGGCAGTTCTGTTGACAGGGACGATGAGACATTTTCTGAAGAAACAGAGGATGTCGTATATTTAAAGAACGAACTGAAGACCTTGATGGGTGAAGATGCAGCAGAGACTTTGCTAAAGTCTCTGTATGAAACATATCTTGTATATTCTTCAAATGTATGTAACGCATTACGGATAAAAGGTAAGGTTAATGCAGAGATTGACAGCATAATACTGACAGAAGAACTATCGTTTGATTCAGGGTATGCATTGCTGGAGACAGATCCCTGGCTTGAAAGATCGCAAAGCAGAGGGAAGTCCTATGGTATTTTTGGAAATGATAATGATCATCTTGTTTTCCTATCAAAATACAAAATATATATTTCCGAGATTGTAAAAAATGAAATTTTGAAATAAAATAATTATAAATGTATCCCTAGGAAAGGAATGTGACAATATGGATAATAAAATTGTAAAAAGAAAAAGTCTGATTAATCTTTTTGTGATTATGTTTGCGATCTATGCATTAATAAGTCTGATCATGAATACGGTTTACACCTATGTTGTACAGAATTCTTCTTATCATAAGCAGTGCGAAGACAACCTCAGAGATATAAACAAGTATATTGCATCCCTGATAGAGAGAGAAGGTAATGACTTCGCAGAGCTCAAGGACTATATGATAGAGCATAGTGATGAAATGCTTATTCCGATTGATTACGATGGAGAGTACGATCTGAAGAGGGAAGAATTTGATAAGCTCTTCAAAGAAAGATATCACGATAAGATATATGGAAGGGATATACATTTTGATGATCTGGATGAGGATATTAAGCTGGTTTACGCAGAATATACCTTTGAGTACTGGCTTACAGTCTTCGAAGAAGCAAGGGATTCATTCGGACTTGCATACACATATTTTATATTTCCTACCGAAGAGCCCAATATGTGCTATATGATAGATGCCGTTCGAGAAGAAAAGGAGGTTGACGGAAAGACATATCTGTTATTGGCCGATGTTGTGGAAGAGGATCCGGCCAAGTATGTAAGGATGTGGGAAGCATGGCATACAGGGACTGAGCCAAATGGCTTTGATGTCTTTAATAATGAGTACGGATATTCATACGCATATTATACACCTGTATATGTTAATGGCGTAAAGATTGGTCTTGCATGTGCGGAGATAAATGTAGATGCAGTAAGCAGTGCTATACTCAACAGAGTATATTTACAGTTTATCGGTGCTTTTTTGGTGCTTGCAATCGGTATTCTTATTATGATCGCTTTGATCAAGAAAAAATTCCTTTATCGTTTAATCAATCTTGAGGGAAGTGTTGAAAAGTATTCTGACAGCAAGGATGTACATGTTGCTGACGAAATACGTTTAAAAGAAAAAGGCAATGATGAGATCAGAAGCCTGTCCGATCAGTTTGCCGATATGATTGTCGAACTTAAGGATTACATGACAAACCTCCAGCACGTTACGGCAGAGAAGGAACGTATCGGAGCCGAGCTTAATGTCGCAACACAGATACAGGCAGACATGCTGCCAAGAGTATTCCCGGCATTCCCTAACAGGGAAGAATTTGATCTGTATGCTACCATGAATCCTGCCAAGGAGGTCGGTGGAGACTTCTATGACTTCTTTATGGTGGATGATGATCACATAGCTCTTGTTATGGCCGACGTATCCGGTAAGGGCGTTCCCGCTGCACTGTTTATGGTTATCGCCAAGACTCTTATTAAGACAAGGACCCAGCAGGGAGGTCTTCCGGGAGATATTCTGTCCGAGGTTAATGATACATTATGCGAGGGAAATGATGCCGAGCTGTTTGTAACCGTATGGCTTGCTATCATAGAGATCAGTACAGGAAAGGGCTGGGCAGCCAATGCCGGACATGAGCATCCTGCGATAAAGAGAAAGGGAGGAGATTTCGAGCTGTCGATCTACAAGCATTCTCCGGCGGTCGCAACAATGGAGGGTATTCCATTCAAGCAGCATGAGTTCGAGCTTAATCCCGGCGATTCACTTTTCGTATATACCGACGGAGTTGCTGAGGCTACAAACTCAAACAATGAGCTGTACGGTAATGACAGGATGATAAATGCTCTTAATGCAAATAAGGATGTAGATCTTAAGGAGGCTCTTGCAAATATCAGAAAGGATATTGATGCATTTGTAGGAGATGCTCCTCAGTTTGATGATATAACCATGCTGATGTTCAATTACTACGGAAAAGACGGAAAGAATGCAGAATAGGTAAAGCTAATGGATAAATCAATTTTCAGAGAAAAAAGCATAGAGAGAATATCTTCGCCGGAGAAGATTGATGACTACATGAAGATTGCAGGAATAAGCATGTGGCTTGTGCTCGGATGTATCTTACTGGTATTGATAGGTGCGATAATCTGGGGCTTTAAGGGACGGATCGAGGATACGGTCACGGATGCTTCGGGGAAGGTCAGTACGGTTGAGATAGCGCCGGTATCCCTTCTTGTCGGTGAGTAGAGTACATAGTGAAGAATTCCGGAGTCCTGTATTATGGGCGGGCAGTGTGACCGATCCGGAAAGAAGTGGAAGGATTTATGAATGTCTGAGATCAGGAAGCCGGTGACGGGCAAAGTTGTCAGGGTGCCGGTGATATTACAATTGGAAGCGCTTGAGTGCGGTGCGGCATGTCTTGCAATGATACTTGCCTACTATGGAAAGTGGGTACCGCTTGAAAGGGTCAGGGTTGACTGCGGAGTGTCGCGCGACGGTTCCAATGCAAAGAATGTCATGATGGCTGCGAGGAACTACGGTCTGCAGGCGCAGGGATACAAGTTTGAAATTGAGGATCTGAAGAAAGAAGGAGAGTTCCCCTGTATCATCTTCTGGGAGTTCAATCATTTTGTTGTTCTTAACGGATTTAAGAAGGATAAGGCGGTTATCAATGACCCGGCAAGAGGTGTTGTTGAGCTGTCTATGGAGGATTTCGACAAGGGCTTTACCGGTGTGTGCATATTCTTTGAGCCGGACGAGGGGTTTGAACGCGGAGGAAAGAAGAAGAGTATATTCGAATTTGCAGGGAAGCAGCTTAAGGGAACAGGCGCCGTTATGACGTTTACCGTTATTGTTTCACTTATATGTGCGATAATGGGAGTCATTAATCCTGTCTTTTCCAAGATCTTTATCGACAGATTTCTTGCCGGAAGAAACAGGGACTGGCTGGTGCCGTTTTTCATATTTCTGATAGTCTTCGCTGTTATGCAGATAGTTCTTTCGGGAATGCAGGCAATATATAATCTGAGGATACAGGGTAAGCTTGCGATAAAGGCAAATGCACGTTATATGTGGCATGTTCTCAGGATGCCGGTTGAATTCTTTACACAGCGTCATGCCGAGGATATCGCTATCAGAAAGAGAGACAATGAGATACTTGCAGCTACGCTTATCAATACACTGGCTCCTACGGTTCTTGATCTTTTGATGATGATAGTTTATCTTACCGTCATACTTAAGTACAGTGTAATGCTCACGGCCGTAGGACTTGTCGGTATGGCAATAAACATATTTGTAAGCCAGTATATTTCCGCGAAGCGTGTCAATATAACGCGTGTTCAGATGAGAGATGCTGCCAAGCTGGCAGCTGCGACCGTTTCCGGGATAGAAATGATGGAGACTATCAAATCGAGCGGAGCGGAAAACGGCTTTTTCGAGAAGTGGTCGGGATTTCAGGCATCGGTGAACAGTCAGGCCATCAAGGAGATCAAGCTTAACAGCTATTATGGTCTGATCCCTTTGGTTGTTAATGTTTTTGTTAATACAACGATATTGGGAACCGGACTGTATCTTATCATGAAGGGGCATTTCACGGTTGGTATGCTCTATTCCTTCCAGGCCATGCTGACACAGTTCATGGCTCCTGTCATGGCGTTGTCGGATACCGGTACGATAATCCGTGAAATGCGCGTTGATATGGAGCGCATAGATGATGTCATGGAGTATCCGGTTGATGTTGAGTATGATGAGAGTGATACAGCGGATGCCGGACATGAGGAAAGTACGGAAGATACGGATGATACGGTAAGCTTCAGTAAGCTTTCGGGAATGGTTGAACTAAAGGATGTCACCTTCGGATATTCACGACTTTCGCCACCTCTTATAGAGAACTTTTCAATGAAGGTGGAACCGGGACAGAAGGTAGCCTTCGTCGGTGCTTCGGGCTGCGGTAAATCCACACTGTCGAAGCTTATATCGGGACTGTATAAGCCGTGGAGCGGCGAGGTTCTGTTTGACGGCAAGCCGATGGAGGATATCAACAGAAGTGTGTTTACAGGTTCGCTTGCGGTTGTGGATCAGGAGATAACCCTGTTTGAGGATACGCTGGCAAACAATATCAAGATGTGGGACAGCTCCATCGAAGATTTTGAAATGATACTGGCTGCACGCGATGCCAGTCTTCATGATGATATCCTTCAGCGCGAAGGGGGCTATAAGTACAAGATGATAGCCGGCGGGCGTGATTTTTCGGGAGGACAGCGCCAGAGGATCGAGATAGCAAGGGTACTTGCACAGGATCCAACCGTGATCATCATGGATGAAGCCACCAGTGCACTGGATGCAGCCACTGAATATGAGGTGGTAAAGTCAATAACCGACAGAGGCATAACCTGTATAGTCATAGCTCACAGGCTGTCGACGATACGTGACTGTGATGAAATAATCGTAATGGATAATGGAAAAGTCGTTGAGAGGGGGACCCATGAAGAGCTTATCAACCTGCATGGGAAGTATGAGGAATTAATAACGTCGGAATAGAATCAGGATACACAGATACATGAGTTGGTTTGAAGAACAGATTAAATTAAGAACCAGAAGTGATGACGAAATGTTTACCGATGCCGTTGCAAGAATGGTGAACATAGTCAGCACGGAGAAGATAGCGGTGGGAATGTCCAAAGATGGCAAGCTGTCCGGTGAAGCCATGGAGGACATACTCAAATATTATCACGTTAAGGCTCAGGAGATTCCGGAAGAGATCACGGATATGGATGATGCGCTTGAGTACCTCCTAAGACCGTCAGGTCTGATGAGAAGGCCGGTGAAGCTCACTGAGGGCTGGCACAGGGATGCTGTCGGAGCCATGCTCGGCAGTAAGAAGGAAGGCGGGATCGTCGCTATCATTCCCGGTGTGGCCGGTGGATATTATTACAGGGATTATACAACCGGAGAGTCTAAAAGGATAACGGCCCAAGTTGAAAAAGAACTCGATGAAAATGCCATTTGCTTCTACAGGCCTTTTCCGCTTCGCAGCATAGATTTTAAAGATGTTTTTATGTTCATGATGGGATCATTAAGACCAAGAGATTACGTTCTGATCATCGCAGCGTCGTTGTGCTCGGTACTTATCGGAATGGCAGCCCCCATGATAACGAAATATCTGTATGGAACGGTACTTGATGACTCGAGTACCATATTACTTATCGCAGCGATGATAACCTTCACATGTGCGGGACTGGCATTAAACCTGCTCGAAGTGATCAAGACCCTTATTAATACGAATGTAACGACCAGGATAAGCCTTGAAGTGGAAAGTGCGATGATGATGAGGGTATTATCACTTCCGGTTAATTTCTTCAGGGATTACAGTGCGGGTGAGCTCGCCGGACGTATAGGAAATGTTAATGCGATATGCAATACTGTATTTAATTCAATTCTTTCGATAGGACTTACAGCGATATTCTCGCTTGTTTATATATTTCAGGTTGTCAAATATGCACCTGCCCTTGCCGCACCTGCCCTGGCGATCACCTTCGCTACTTTCATCATAACTACGGTAACGGCACTGTGGCAGATGAACATAACAGAGAATCTGCTTCGTGAGTCAAACAAGGAAGACGGTATGGTATATGCTCTGATAAGCGGTGTGGCCAAGCTGAAAAATGCGGGCGCCGAGAAGAGGGCATTTGCCAAGTGGAGTGATCAGTATTCCAAGGCAGCAAGGTATATGTACAGTCCGCCGCTCTTTTTAAGGCTCAGTACGACATTTGTTCTGGCAGTGACTCTTATCGGTACTATAGTTATGTATTACAATGCCGTTAAGAGCGGGGTAAGTATGCCGGATTATATGGCATTTACGGGTGCTTACGGTCTGATGAGCGGTGCCTTTGTGGCTCTTTCCTCGATCGCGGTCATAGTTGCTCAGATACGTCCGGTACACAAGCTTATTAAGCCTGTATTCGATGCCGCCCCCGAGGTTGACGGAACCAGACCCGTGGTAACCAATTTGAAGGGCGGGATAGAGCTTAATAACATATCCTTCAGATACAGTGACAATATGCCGAACGTGCTGGATAATATATCCCTTAAGATCAGGCCCGGACAATATGTGGCAATAGTCGGAAAGACAGGCTGCGGTAAATCAACACTCATGCGTATTCTGCTTGGCTTCGAGAAGCCGCAGAAAGGTGCTGTATATTATGACGGTAAGGATATCTCGGGAATTGATCTTAAGTCACTGCGAAGGCATATCGGCGTGGTGATGCAGAGCAGTAATCTTTTTCAGGGGGATATTTACAGTAATATCACTATATCCGCACCGCTCACTACTCTGGATGAAGCCTGGGAAGCCGCTGAAATGGCGGGTATGGCAGATGATATAAGAAATATGCCCATGGGAATGAATACCATCATCTCAGAGGGCCAGGGCGGTATTTCCGGCGGCCAGAAGCAGAGGCTCATGATAGCAAGAGCCATCGCACCCAAGCCCAGGATACTTATGTTTGATGAGGCGACTTCGGCTCTTGATAATATTACACAGAAGAAGGTATCCGAGTCTCTTGATTCGCTGAAATGTACGAGAATAGTTATTGCCCACAGGCTGTCAACGATCCGTCACTGCGACAGGATAATCGTACTGGACGGTGGGAAGATAATTGAGGACGGTACTTTTGACGAGCTGATAGCCATGAACGGATTCTTTGCAAATCTTGTCAGGCGGCAGATGTAAAAAAAATTGAAAAAATATTGCCATTTGGTTTTTTGATTCGTATAAATATACAGAAAGGCGAAAACAGGAGGTTACTTTTATGAATAAGAATATAGAACATCTTGCATTGGATGATGAATTACTTACGGAAGTAAACGGTGGCATAAAAATGAAGAACGGAAATGAGGATCTCAGAAGAGTCAAGTGCAGGACTTGCGGTGAGGTCTTCATGGCCAATACCAAGGTTAAGCCGATCGTATGTCCGAGCTGCAACGAGGACTGTTCAGAGGAAAATCTGACGGCATCCAAGGTGAAGAAATCGACAGTCGCAAGCAATCCCGGTTCCGTCAATGTAACGGGCAGGGCAGTATAATGAATACAGAGGAAGGGAGGTTACGGTTATGTTGGAGAACAGTAAAGACAAATTACTTGATGATGCATTACTTAATGAGGTTAACGGAGGATTAAAGCTGGGTGGAGTAGCTACGTTAGGGGTGGATCTTGTACAAAGGGGCGATCCCGGCAGTGCAAAGACTACACAATATGATGAAAAAAAGAAATACAAAGCAAAGCTCATAGATAATGCCGCGGTCAGAAGTGTCGGGGAAAACAAGATAGTATCTGGCGGCAATTTTGACACAGGCAGGTGCTGATCTTTCATATATATAGCTGATTACGGGGACGCTGATCTGAAACAACCATCGGATCATCGTCCCCGTTGTTTTATGTGAGTAACTATTCAGAACAGCACATAAATTTTAAAATATGACTCTCATGCTTGCATGATAGAGGCATATTTTATAAATTTATGTATTTGTGCAGAACACTTAGCGAGGTTTTTTCGAGCTTAGTGTGAGCCATGCATGTATACTTAATGAGGTATTTTCGAATTTAGTATACAGGCTGGATGAATCCAAAACAGCGAAAAATACGAAGTATTTTGAGCTTGTTCTGAATAGTTACAAAATATGTTATACTAGCACCATGAAAAAGATTTTTAACACGTTCACCGGTCTGATGAACAACCTGACAATCTACAGAAAGCTGATATTCTTTTATGCTTTCTGCGTTATCCTGCCGCTTATCGTAACGGACGGTATCATCATACATATAATAAACCGTGACGAGAGGCAGAGGCAGGAGTATGAGCTTAACAATATCGCACAGGCGGTGGGAAACAATATCACCGGTCTGTTCGATGATATCCTTGATACGACCAATGCAATCTATCTTGACAGAGCTGTCAATGAATTCATCAGCAGGGAGTACGAAAAACCCTATGATTACTATTCCGCCAATTACAGGCTTCTGCGACAGTCGCTTGCGGGGAGTATATTCAACAATTCCAACTACAATGTTACCATCTATACCGATAATCCGACTATCGTAAGCGGAGGACGTTTCTGTTCCATTGAAGCGATAGCCGGTACAGAATGGTATAAGGCATTTCGCGAATCCAATGCCCCTATCTTCGAAACTTTCTATTATGGTGAGACCGGAGAGTACATCAAGTCAAGCAAGAGAAATATATGTCTGCTCCGTACCATGAACAATTACGGAAATTTCAAACGAGAGGTTATAATTAAGGTTGACATCAATTACAATGAACTTGTGAAGTCACTCAATGAAATGAATTATCTCGCGACCGTCTATGTCTGCAGTGATGATATCATTCTTTTTTCAAATGATGATAAGGCCGACATAAACGAGCCCTTTGCCACTCTTACGGGGAGTGAGAGGATAGCGGCCATATCCGATCTTGATCTGCATGGTTCAAAGCTTAGGGTACTGGTGCTTGAACCTGATACGGGAATCCGTTTTTTAAGTAGGAAGAATATTCCGGTATTTATTCTGCTCGTTTTCATGAATCTGTTCTTTCCTGTGACTTTGGTTTACATAATTAACAAGTCACTGACAGAACGATTTGCACTGCTGAATGCTTCCTTTGACAAGATCAAGGGAGAGGTGTCGCAGATAAAGGAAATTGAAAACATAGAGGGAAATGATGAGATAAGCAATCTTATGACGAATTACAATTTAATGGTACGTCGTCTTAAGGAGCTTATCAAGACGGTATATGAGGACAGGCTGGAGAAGCAGGAAACCGATATTGCCAGGCAGCAGGCTGAACTGTTGGCTCTTCATTCCCAGATAAATCCGCATTTTTTGTTTAATGTTCTTGAAAGCATCAGGATGCTCAGTCTTATCAGGAAGGAGAAGGAGATCGCGAGCATGATTGAGAAGCTTGCGATATTGGAGAGACAGAGCGTGGACTGGTCGAATGACTTTATCAGGCTTAAGGACGAGCTTAAGTTTGTTGAGGCATATCTTGATCTTCAGAAGCTGCGTTTTGAAGACAGGTTAAACTATAAGGTCAGTATTAAGAACGGCTGCGAGAATTACAACGTACCGAAGCTCACACTTGAAACCTTCGTGGAAAACGCATGTGAGCACGGCGTGGAGAATAAGTCGGTTCCCTGTTGGGTATATATCCGTATATATGAGCAGGACGACACACTGTTTCTGGAGGTTGAGGATACAGGCTCCGGAATGGATGAGAGTGCTGTCGAAGCACTGAACAAAAGGATGAGGGACTGCAATATCTCCGATCTTAAAGAGGGTAAGAGGGTCGGTATAATAAATGCCTGTCTCCGGCTTAAGATGATAACCAGTGACAGGGCTGTTTTCAAGGTTGTCAGTACAAAGGGAGTCGGGACCAGATTTCTGATAGGTATTCCTGTTGATACACTGGAGACATCGGCATTTTGAACCTGCAAAGGCAGTACAAAGACAGAACAGAGGTAGAACAGATGTATAAGGTAATGCTTGTGGATGACGAGCCGCTGATACTAAGGGGTATGTCCGTGGTGATAGACTGGGAGGACAGGGGCTTTGAGATAGTAAAGAGCGCAGCCAACGGGCGCGAGGCTTATGATTTTCTTAAGGATAATGCGGTCGATCTTATCATAGCCGATATCAAGATGCCCGAGATGAACGGACTTGAGCTTATAAGGCGTATCCGTGAGGAAGGGGTGTCTGATGCGTATTTCGTGATACTCAGCGGTTATAATGATTTCGAATACGCAAGGCAGGCCATACGGTATTCATGTATGGATTATCTGCTTAAGCCTATTGACAGTGACCGGCTTATTGAGATACTGGATCAGGTTACGGAGTCGATCCATGAGAAGCTGAAGGTGGCCAAAGCCAGGGAAACGATAGAAGATGCATATTTCAGGCAGAGCATGATCGCATTGTTGTGCGGCAGGTATGACGAAGATGATGAGGCATATGTTAAGAAGGAACTGGGCATTGGAAAGGAGAAATGCCGGTTCATGATAGCTTCTGTTGACAATACGGAATCTCTGGAGGATATGGATGATGATGAGATAAAGGAGATAAGGGATGCGCTCAGCCTGGCTGCAGAGGAGTATATCGGGAACCCTTCCTGTATTGTAAGAGATGCGTTTGACTATCTGGAGGATCATGAGATAGGTATCGTGATCTATGATGGTCTTATGAATGCCTCCCATATGAATGAGAGCGAATATCTGGACGGACTGTGTGATGTGCTTAATAAGGACATTGATGCCGGTGTGGTACTCCTTGCCGGTAAGAGTGTCGATGATATATCCAGGCTTTCAAGATCCTACAGCAATGCATGTGTGCTGCGCTCCTTCAGGGGCTTCAGCAATGAGAAGAGGATCTATTACTATGAGGATGAGGTCTCGGCTTCGCACAATAATGTTGTCCTTCTCAAGCAGAATCTTGATGAGCTGATAACGGCGATCGAGCAGAACGATATTACCAGGATAAACGGAAGCGTCGACGCATTGTATTTGGAAATGGAGAGAGCCGGGATTAATACGGATATGCGTTCGATGAACTTAAACTACCTGATCTTTCAGCTTATACATCTTGCGGTTGAGCAGGATGAAACGGTTGATCAGGAGGAGATCCTGCATTATATCAGTGAGAATGCTTTCGATGCAACTGTTACCCGCGGCGGCCGGACACACCTTAAGAGGTTTGCACTTTCTTATGCAGAGTATCTGATACAGTTAAGGAGAAATGTATCGAGGGGTCTGCTTGCCGAGATAGAAAGGGAGGTCAGGAACAATTACGCACAGAATCTGACGCTGCGTGAGCTTAGCAGGAAATATTATGTTAACCCATCATATCTTGGCCAGATATTCAAGAAGAAATACGACCAGTCCTTTAAGGACTATCTGTGCTCTGTCCGTATTGACGAGGCTGCCAAGCAGCTTCTCTCCACCGATGAGAAGATAGCCAATATAGCGGAAAATGTCGGATACAGGGATCCGGACTATTTTCTGTTGAAGTTTACGCAGGTTATGGGCATCTCACCTGCAAAGTACCGGAAGAACGGTGGAATGCCAACTTGATTTTTTAGGGTTTTTAGTTGAGTTTTTAGGGTGAACCCGATATGGGTATTTTTTATAATGCAGTAGTAAGGATTTGCAGGCGCATCTTTACACTGCATTTTTGTTTGTTCAAGAAAGGATGGAGGAGATGAAAGAGAAGAAGAAAGGAGCCTATAAGAAATACTGGCAGCTGTATGTGCTCCTGTTGCTGCCGATGATATACCTGCTGATATTTAAGTATATTCCCATGGTATATATCCAGATAGCATTTAAAGAGTACAAGATAGGTGTAAGTCCGTGGAAGATGCCCCTTGCGTCAGATCACGGGTTTAAGTATTTCATAAAGGCTTTTTCAAATAAGGATTTTATAAATGCACTGAGAAACACACTCATGCTCAATCTCCTTGATCTGATAGCCGGTTTCCCGGCTCCCATCATTTTTGCACTGATCCTGAATGAGCTTGCCTTCAAGAAGTTAAAAAAGGTTACGCAGACAATAGCTTACATGCCTCACTTTTTGTCATGGGTCATCGTATCAAGTCTTGCATTACAGCTGTTTGCTCCTACCAACGGTTTTGTGAACCAGCTGATCATGAAGCTCGGAGGAGAGGCTGTTCCGTTCCTTAACGATCCAAAGCACTGGGTGGCTACCTATATCTTCATGGGAGTATGGCAGAGCTTCGGCTGGAATTCGATAGTCTATCTCGCGGCCATCGCCGGTATAAGTCCCGAGCTGTATGAAGCGGCTTCGGTTGACGGTGCGGGACGTTTCTCCAAGATGTGGCATATAACTCTTCCCGGTATAAGACCTACGATAGTGGTACTGCTTATCATGAACCTCGGAAACATTCTGGGCAGCAGCTTCGACAGACCGTATGCTTTCCAGAATAACATGGTCATGAGTGTCGCGAACGTTATCGCAACATATGTGTATAAGAACGGTATCAAAGGTCTTCAGTTCTCGCTTACGACAGCGGTTGGTCTGTTCCAGTCTGTAATATGTGTTATATTCCTGCTCCTTGCCAACTGGATATCCAGAAAGCTTGGAGAAAGAGGAATTTGGTAACTATTCAGAGCCATGCACATAAAATACGACTCATGCTTGCGACGCGAAGCTAGTCCTTTAGGGCATGAAGGTCGGATTTTATGTATATGGCGAAGTAACCACAGGAGCGAGCTTGAGCGTAGCGAAATCAGCATGCGAGCGACGACCGGACACGGCGTGAAAACGGCGTGTCATCACCCGGAGCAAACAAAGTGCGAAGCGCGACTTTGCGAATGGGGTTCTGAATAGTTACCTCATACTGAATTAGGAGGAAAAATATAAATGAATGACCGAATGATCAAATCAAATAAAACAAAGGCAGGCGATATGATATTTGTTATTATATGCCTTCTTGTATGTCTTGCATGTGTCCTTCCGATGCTGAACCTTCTGGCCAAGTCACTCAGCGGCTCTGATTTTCTGGTAAAGCATGAGGTATATCTTCTGCCCAAGGGGCTTAACTTTGAAGCATACAAGACAGTACTTAAGGATGCCAAATACATAAGGGCCTTTGTATGGACGGTCGTGTTAACGATCATCTGTACGATCACATCACTGGTGATCACCGCTATATGTGCTTACCCGCTTATTTACGAGGATCTTAAGGGACGCGGGGTGATCAATGTCATAATAACGATCACCATGTTCTTCAATGCGGGAACAATTCCCAATTATCTGCTCATGAACTCCCTGGGGCTTCTGAGTAACCCTCTTGTTCTTATTCTTCCGGGCTGCTTAAGCGTATATAACATGATAATAATGCGCAGTTTCTTCTACGGTATACCTGAAAGCTTAAGGGAATCTGCCCAGATAGACGGTGCATCCTATTTCAAGATACTCACAGTCATCTACCTGCCGCTTTCCAAGCCCGTTATGGCAACTCTGGCACTGTTCTATGCGGTGGGACGCTGGAACGGTTATTCGGACGCCCTGATGTATATGAAGGACAAGAAGTATTATCCGCTTCAGTTGCTCCTGTACAATGTAATCAACAATATCAACAATATCGAAGTTGCCACACAGGAGGGTTTCTCATCACCGGGACTTAATGAATCCCTTAAGGCGGCCATAGTCATGTTCTCTACGATACCTATCCTCTGTATATATCCGTGGTTACAGAAGTATTTCATTCACGGTGTTACGGTCGGAGCGGTCAAGGGATGATATGTACCATATATGGTGCAATTTAAAGAGGAATTACCGGATGTGATCATCCGATATTCAGGAACTATAAACATTTCATTTTATGGAGGAAGACAAATGAAAAAGAAACTAATCTCACTTTTGCTTGCGGGTACAATGGTATTCTCGCTTGCAGCATGTGGCTCACAGGCGCCTGCGGCACCGGCAGCCGATGCATCAACAGGTGATACGGCAGAGGCACCGGCTGATACCGAGCCTGAAGCCGTTGCTGAAGATGCTTCATCTGATGACAGTTCAGAGTCAGCGGCAGCAGGAGAGCTTACGGACGGTAAGTTCGCTGAAACCCGTCATATCACCGTAGAGGTATATGACCGCGGTAATGACGGCGGTTCAGATCCGACCAACAATAAATATACCAAGTATATCCAGGACGGAATGCTTGCAGACCACAACGTAGAGGTTGAGTTCGTGGCTGTACCCCGTTGGACAGAGGTTGATGAGATCAACAACCTTCTTGCGGCAGGCGAAGCACCGGATATCTGTGTTACATACAGTTATGCAACCATCCAGACATATGCCAACATGGGCGGTGTTCAGGATCTTGCACAGATAGTAGAGGATACCAAGGCTGATTGTCCCAATCTCTGGGATTGGCTGGGTGAGACCAATATGTACTGGGACAAGAGCCCTGTAGACGGAACACTGTGGGCGATCGAAGGTAAGAGGGCAACAGCTAACCGTGTTAATACCTTCGTTCGTCAGGACTGGCTGGATGCACTTGATCTTAAGGCACCCACAACCAAGCAGGAATTCGAGGATATGCTCATTGCCTTCAGAGACAACGCAGACAAGCTCCTCGGCGCAGATGCCAAGAAGATGGTTCCTTATTCTGTAAGCTTCGATGTGGGCTGGAGAGCAGCTACACTTATCGAGTCCTTTATCGATCCGGCAATATCTGATTATGATTTCTATGTAAACGGCTTTGATGACAGAAAGTTCACGGAGCCCGGAACAAAGGAAGCAGTTAGGCTTCTTAACAAGTGGTATAACGACGGACTTATGTGGAATGATTTCGCTCTTTACGGCGAAGGCGATACAACAGAAGATGACATGATGAAGGCAGGTTATGTAGGCGCATTCACACATAACTGGGATTATCCTTTCAGAAACGGTGAGGATTCGATCAATGCAAACCTTCAGAGAATAGTAGGCGAGGATGCCAAGTTCGTAGCTATCGATCCCTTCGAGGATTCAAAGGGAACACATACCAAGTTCGTAGACTCAACAGCAGGCGACCGTAAGATATTCTTCCCTACAACAAATGATGAGCCTCTTGCTTCAATGCTTTATCTTGACTGGATTTCAGCTCCCGAGCATATCGAGTACTTACAGCTCGGTGACGAGGGTGTGACCCACAATAAGCTTGATGACGGATCATACGAGATCATAGCAGCAACAGGTGATGATATCCAGAACTCAGGCTTCAATATCGACATGACAATTACCTGTAACGGACTTCATTTGACTGATGCCAAGCTTACAGAGCTCACAACCGCACACAGCTACGCGAATATCGATCCTCAGCTTGTTCAGGATGCCGATAAGATTGCCAAGACGGATACACGTCCCGCAAAGTGTGTAAATGTTGGTGAGATCACATCCGAGAGCGGTGTTGGTGAGGCTCTTAACTCAAAGAGAACAGAGGTATATGACCTTGCCGTAACAGCAGCACCTGCCGACTTTGACTCTGTTTGGGACAGCGGTATGGAGGAATACCTTGCAGCAGGCGGTAAGGACGTATCTGATGAACGTGCCGCTAAGTGGGCAGAGGTATACGGAGATACCAAGACCGTTCCCGAGATGTAGGATAAGTCATAACAGCCGGAAAAATACTTAAAAATGCATTGACTAATGTCCCGGATTGGTGTATAGTTACATTTAGGAACATATGTGACTAATTGTAAAGGAGGCGCTATGAGAATAGGTGCTGTGGGAGCAAGTCCTTACATTTACAATACCAACAGCGTAAGTTCAGCCAGTCTGAATAAGATCAGTGCGATAGGTTCTGATACGGCTTCGGGTAAGACGGATTTCTCCGGACTGACAAGTTCGGGACAGAACGAGAACCCGCTTAAGCCGGGACAGACAAAGAATCTTGCGGACATACTGGGAATGCAGATGCAGATGGGAATGATGAATGCTTCAAGGGTGATGGATGTAAGTCCCTTTGAGAGCGAATAAAGCTGAATTTAATAAAACATAAGAGGACCGGATACCTTAGTGTATCCGGTCTTTTGTCTGCCGGCTGTTTATTTGGTTTTAACACTTTTATCATTACAGGCAAATATGATAAAATAAACCCATGAGTAACAGGATCAGGAGATACCGTAAGGGAATACTGGATGACTTGACGATACGGCGTAAGCTTATTGTTCTCTTTCTTATCTGTGTGCTGCTCCCGCTGTTTGTGACCGATGCCGTGATACTGCATCTTGTCAGACGTGATGAGGAGACAAGGACACAATACGAAATGGGCAATATCGCCAATGCCATGGAGGCTGATTTCGTAAATATCATCGATGATGCGGACAGGATGACACGAAGCTTCTTCATAAACAGATCGATAAATGAATTTCTTGATAAGGATTATTCGTCCGATGTTGAATTCTTCGAAGCTCGTTATGATCTTGTTAATCAGCCGTTCGCCCAGATAAATCTGTCTGACAGCGACTATGCGATAACGATGTATTCGGACAATCCGACAATAATAAGCGGAGGAGCCTTTATCGCACTTGACGGTCATAAGGACGAGGAGTGGTATAAGGCTGTTAAGGCTTCGG
The DNA here is from genome assembly GCA_016281085.1 of Lachnospiraceae bacterium. Classification (GTDB taxonomy): domain Bacteria; phylum Bacillota; class Clostridia; order Lachnospirales; family Lachnospiraceae; genus UBA2868. The sequence continues at coordinate 1,338 of JAEEHY010000002.1, read as the reverse complement.
ATAAGGATGCGGTACTGATAAGCTATTTTATCGGTGATGAAATAAGGACAGAGACATCCAGAAAACGTCTGGCCATAGTCAGGAAGCTTGATTATTACAAGAATCTTAAATACGAAAAATATATTAAGATAGAAGTGGATTACGGTTCCATGGTAAGGCGCTTCAACAACAGGAATTACTCGCTTCCGGTATATCTGTGCGAGGGCGACAGGATCCTTTATTCCAATGAAGGCTATTCGGATGTTATCACGCCGTATGAGGAGCTTAAGAACGGGGAGCTGTTCGCGCACAGGAGTGAATTCGAGATTTACGGTACAGGCCTCACTGTACTGGTAAAGTCACAGGCAGATGCGATGCTTAAGCTTTATGAACAGCTGCCTCTGCTGGTACTTCTTCTTCTCGTTAACATACTGCTCCCGGCGATCCTGATGTATATGATAAACCGGTCGTTCGTGAGCAGGCTGAGGATACTGAATGATTCTTTTGACAATGTGAACGCGGCTTACGACAGTCTTGAAACGATAGAAGATGCGGAAGGAAAAGATGAGATCGGAAACCTCATGCGTAATTACAATAAGATGGTCACGCGTCTTAAGGACCTTATCAGGACTGTATATGAGGAGCGTCTGAGAAAACAGGAGCTGGAGCTTTCAAGACGGCAGGCGGAGCTTGATGCGCTCCATTCGCAGATCAATCCCCACTTCCTTTTCAATGTGCTTGAGAGTATAAGGATGCACAGCGTTATAAAGAAGGAGGATGAGACTGCCGGGATGATCGAACGCCTTGCCCTTCTGCAGAGGCAGAATGTCAACTGGTCGGATGACAATATCAGGATCAAGGATGAGATACGGTTTGTGGAAGCCTACCTTGAGCTTCAGAAGTACCGGTTCGGTGATAAGCTGAGCTATCAGATAAGCATAAGGAACGGCTGCGAGAATTACTATATCCCGAAGCTCACGCTTGAAACCTTCGTCGAGAACGCCTGTGTCCACGGTGCGGAGCATAAGGCCGGAGTAACATATATTTATATAAGGGTTTACGAACAGGCTGACCGGCTGTATATGGAAGTAGAGGATACGGGAGACGGAATGGATGATAATGAGGTCAGGTCATTGAATGAACGTTTAGTCAGCTGTACCATTGATGATCTCAGAGCGGGAAAGCATGTGGGCGTAATAAACGCATGTCTGCGTCTTAAGATGCATACGAGTGAGAGATCCTCGGTTGCTGTTGAGAGTGAGAAGGGGGTGGGCACTACGATCCTTATTTCGATCCCGCTTGATACACTCGAGGTTTATCCATAAGAACCGAGTTGATTTTCTTTGGTGTCATTTGATC